>CALPQG020000238.1 GCA_943325655.2 Bifidobacterium breve
CTAACGTTGACTTTTGATACCTTGAAAGTAACAAGAAATGGAAAAAGTGTAACCTTTAACGGTACTAAAACCATCACAAACGTTACTGGAGGCAGGTTGAAAGATGTAACTAAAGTAGGTGATACTGTAATTCATTCGATTGTTGCGACCGATCTAAAAATTACTTTTGAGGATGGTACAAGTAAAACTTGGTCAATTACAAAAACTAGAACATTTACTTATGATTCTGGTTTAATTGTAACTACTGCTGGAGCTGCTGGTACTGGATTAGCTGAATTTGGAACTACAAGAAAAGGGACACCATTTACTTGCATTATCACCAGCCCAATTGTATTTAAAGATTGTGGAGGTAATGATACAAAACCAATCAGTGGTCAAAAAGTACACAAAGGTTTGGTGAAAGAAGTAATTGTAACTTTTGGTGTTGATGCTAATGGAAATGCGGTAAATAATTGTAATGCTACAGGATTTAAAGTGAATTGGTTGAATAGAAAAGGCGAAAATCAAACGTTTATAGGTGCTTATTAATTAAAATTCAATACCTAACATGCACGTTATAAAGACTCTGCTTTTAACTTAAAAGGCAGTGTCTTTTTTTATTGTAAAAACTTTTTGCATTTGTTTGCACTTTAAAAAATGATTCCTATATTTGTACTCCCAAACAGGGTAATAATGACCGATGGTGTAATTGGCAACACGTCTGTTTTTGGTACAGAAGAGTCCAGGTTCGAGACCTGGTCGGTCAACAAATTTCGAAATGCCTTTTTCAATATAAGAAAAAGGCATTTTTTATTCAAATTCAATTCGTTCAAAAAAAGATGAAAAAGAATAACTCTTTCTCAAATTCTTCTATAAAATTTTTCTCTGGATCAGCTACCCAAGAGTTGGCAGAAAAGATTGCTGCAGCTTATGGAACTAAATTAGGTTCTGTAACGTGCACGAGGTTTAGTGATGGCGAATTGTCTGTAAGTTATAATGAATCGGTACGTGGTGCAAATGTTTTTTTAATTCAATCAACGATTCCTCCCTCTGATAACCTGATGGAATTGCTATTGATGATTGATGCTGCAAAACGTGCTTCTGTTGCTTATGTAACAGTAGTTATTCCTTATTATGGTTATGCCCGTCAAGATAGAAAAGACAAGCCCAGAGTTGCTATCGCTGCAAAATTAGTGGCAGATATGCTTAACGCTGCTGGTGCTGACCGTGTAATGACTTGCGATTTGCATGCTGGTCAAATACAAGGATTTTTCGATTTCCCTGTAGATCATTTAGATGGTTCTACTGTATTTGTTCCTTATTTAAGATCTTTAAATTTAGACAAGTTACTGATTGCTTCTCCTGATGTTGGGGGGGTAGGACGTGCTCGTCAATTTGCCAAAATATTAGAAGTGGATTTAGTACTTTGTGATAAACACCGCAAAAGGGCTAATGAAATTGCTTCTATGCAGTTAATTGGAAATGTTGAAGGATATGATGTGGTGTTAATCGATGATATGATTGATACTGGAGGCACCATGTGTAAGGCTGCTCAAATCATTCTGGATAAAGGCGCAAACAGTGTTCGTGCCGTTGTAACGCATCCTGTATTGTCAGGAAAAGCTTATGAAAATATTGAAAACTCAGTATTGCAAGAGCTTATCGTTACTGATTCAATTCCATTAAAACATCAATCGGACAAAATCAGGGTCGTTACCGTCTCTGATTTCTTTGCTAGAGCTATCCGCAATGTCCATACTTATGAATCAATCAGTTCTTTATTTATATCATAATTCTAACTAAAAACAATTTACTATGAAATCAATTGAGATTATAGGGTTTAAAAGAGCAAATCTCGGAAAAGCTGAATCTGCACAATTAAGAGAAGATGGTAACGTACCATGCGTACTTTATGGTGGAGATTCGCAAGTGCATTTCTTTTCCCCTATGTATTTATTCAGAGACTTAGTGTATACACAAGAAGCTAAACTTGTTGAATTAAACGTAGACGGAACAGTTTACAAAGCAATTTTACAAGATTTACAGATTCATTCAGTTTCTGAAGTTTTGTTACACGTTGATTTCTTGCAAATTTTCGAAGATAAACTAGTGAAAATTGAAATTCCAATCCGCACTTCTGGTGTTTCTGTTGGAGTTCAAAAAGGGGGTAAATTAGTGGTGAAACAACCAAAACTTAAAGTATTGGCTTTACCAAAAGACCTTCCAGATTTTATTGATGTAGATGTTACTAAACTTGATTTGGGTAAATCTGCTCGTGTATCTGAAGTGAAATTAACCAACTTTACAATCTTGAACCCAGGTTCATTGCCAATCGTTTCTGTTGCTATTCCTCGTGCACTTAGAGGTAAGCAAACTGAAGAAGCTGCAGCAGCCGGTGGTAAAAAGAAAAAATAGTCAAAAAGTTGTATTCAATCAAAAGCTTCCCGAATTTCGGGAAGCTTTTTTTAGTTAAAGTAGTTTGTATTTCGTGCTTTTATCGATTTAATTTAAACTTTCACATGGGTTTTGTTAATCATCTTACATTTTACAAAATACAAATTTGAAATTTATGCTAAAACGCAATAAATTATGAAATACCTCATTGTCGGCCTTGGAAATATTGGACCTGAATATCAGTTTACCCGTCATAATATAGGTTTTATGGTATTAGACGAAGTTGCTGAAAAAATGGGGGGGAAGTTTGATATTGCTAAATTGGCATTTAAGACTGAGTTGAAATATAAAGGAAGAACACTCGTACTCATCAAGCCTACGACTTATATGAACCTGAGTGGAAGAGCGTTGAATTATTGGTTGAAGGAAGAAAAAATTCCATTGGAAAATGTACTCGTAATTACGGATGATATTGCTTTGCCTTTTGGTAAACTCAGAATGAGAGCCAAAGGGAGTAATGGTGGACATAATGGACTGGGGAATATTCAGGAGGTATTAGGTGCTGATAATTATGCTCGAATCAGGTTTGGTGTTGGGAGTGAATTTGGAAAAGGCAAACAGGTGGATTATGTTTTGGGTGAGTTTTCTGAAGACGAAAAAGCTGGCTTAGGACTTTTGATTGATAAAGTTGTAGAAGGTGTGTTGAATTTTACAACAATCGGTTTGGAGCGGACGATGAATGTGTTGAATACCGCTATTTAGTGTTGAGTTGTGGGTGTTTAGTTTTTAGTATTTTTCCTCGAAACTATATATTCAATCTTAACTCACAGTGAGCGTTTATTGATCAAGTTTTTTTACTTAACATTCAACACTAAAAACGCATAACTAAAAAAAGTTACCATTTTTGAGCATTCACTTTTTCTGAATTAGTAGCTTTAAAACCAATGACACACGCTGCGCAGGTGCTTTCATCTTTTACGGTGAAAGTAATGTAATAAAGTTTAGTTGCAGGGCATTTGTAATAAAAAGTGCTGTTATAGGTTCCTGCTTTTTCGTTGTAATTGGAAGCAATGGCTTTTTTGTTGCTATTGTAAAGTGTTATAATGATTTTTGGGTTGGGGGTGTTTTCATTGTTAATGCTGAAAACATATTCTTTGTCTTTACCTAAAACATACGAGTACTCAATTTCTTTCGAACTCCCGAGTTTATTGACGTCGAATTGGTAAGTTTTTATTTCGATATATTTCCCAATTTTACTTTCTGCACTGTTTTCAATAGAAGCAAAGTTGCATTGAGAAAAAGAGATTTGTGATGATAGTCCAATAAATAACAAGGCGAGAAGGTTTCTCATAGAATTTTGTCGTAGGTGTGTGTGTGATTTTTTGAATTATCCAGCTTTAAATAACCAACCTATTCACAAGTTAATAAAATTATTTTAAAATAGTATTGATATGTAGAATGATATTTTCAAAATCACCTGGTTGAAACCATGAAGTGCTTTTGTCTTTTGTAAACCAGGTAAGTTGGCGTTTGGCATACCGCCGGCTATTCTGTTTCAATTGGTTAACCATTTCTTCGAAATCATATTTCCCATCGATAAAATTGAAAACTTCAGTATAACCTACCGTTTGCAGGGCGTATTCGTTTCTATAGTGCATCATACTCGTTGCTTCCTGTACCAAACCTGCTTCAAGCATCAAATCCATTCGAAGATTTATCTTTTCATATAAAAGCTCGCGAGATGTATTTAAACCAATAGAAATGGTTTGAAAAGAACGTGGATTAACTTTGTCCGCCCTGAATGAAGTGTAAGTTCTCCCTGACGAAATACAAATTTCTAAAGCCCTTATCACGCGTTGAGCATTGTGTTTGTCTACAAATTGGAAATATTCAGGATCTAATTTTTCGAGTTGGATGAGTAGGGGTTGTAAGCCTTCCCTTTCAAATTGAGCATTCAGTTCTAACCTCAATGGATCATTTACTTCAGGCATTTCGTCAAAGCCTGTAGTCAGTGCTTTAACAAACAATCCAGAGCCTCCCACCATGATGACCACATCGTGGTTTAAAAATAATTGATCAAGTAGCGTCAATCCTTGTTTTTCAAAATCTCCTGCACTAAAATGATTGGTGATGCCATGTGAATCTATGAAATGGTGCTTAATGCCCTGCATTTCTTCCAGTGTTGGTTTTGCTGTCCCAATAGCTAATTCCTTATAAACCTGCCTCGAATCAGCTGATATCACTTCAGTGTTAAAATGTTTGGCTAAAAGTACACCCATAGCAGTTTTTCCAATTGCAGTTGGGCCAACGATTGAGATGAGTGTTTTGGTTTTCATAGGTACAGAGTACGGAGTACAGGGTAAATGGTGCAGAGTAACGAGTTTAGGGTAAAGAGTTTAGGGTAAAGAGTTTAGAGTGTTGAGTTGTGAGTGTTGAGTAAAGAAAATGGTTTAGTGTTTAGTGTTTAGAGTAAGGAGTTTACCGTATTAATAAATACGCTGCACTTTGTACTTAATACTTTGTACTTAATACTCTGTACCTTTACCCTGTACTCTGTACTC
>CALPQG020000239.1 GCA_943325655.2 Bifidobacterium breve
CATCAACACCACTCCTACCGCCTGAATGCCAATAATTACCGCCAAAACGGTCAAAGAAGACAGCAACAATTCAATGAATTTGACAGGATAGCCGATGGTTTTGGCATATTTGATATCGAAGGAAATCAATTTAAATTCCTTATAAAACAAAGCCACCACAATCAGCAAGAAAACTGCTACGGACGCAAAAGTAATCAAATCAGTACTCACCAAAGAAGCCGCTTTCCCAAACAAAAACTTATCCAATCCCGACTGTGAAGCAGATCCCTGGTGTTGAATGTGTGACAACAGCATCACTCCAGCCCCAAAAAAAACAGACAGTACGATGGCTACCGCAGTATCAGGTTTGAGTTTTGACTTGCTTGAAATAAAATCAATCAAATAAATAGACAACCAACCAGTGATAAATGCCCCAATCAACAATACCCACGGTTCTTTGCTGTCAGCGATGATGAACGACAAACAAATTCCTGGCAAAACCGCATGTGCCACAGCATCGCCAACCAAGGAACGTTTGCGCAACAAGGCAAAACATCCCACCACGGATGACGTTGCAGAAAGTAACATTACCCCCAAAACAACATACCTCACATTGGCATCCTGAAGTGTTAAAAACTGAAGTAAATCGTTCATTTTTATCATTTTAACAGTATAAGTCTAGTATGCTTTGTAAACCTTAGGAATGTCCCACTGAAAATGCTTCTATTTTAATAATATCCTGCATTTGTGACAGTACATCCAATTTACCGCCGTAAGTTTTTTGCAACAATTCATTGGTCAGTACCTGCGGCGTAGGACCAGAAGCAATCAGCCTAGTGTTGATTAAAATAGTCCAGTTAAAATATTCAGCAGCAGACTGTAAATCGTGGTGAACTACCACTACCGTTTTTCCGTCATTCCTCATTTCTCTTAACAACTCAATGATGGCAGTTTCTGTGGCAATGTCAACACCTGCAAACGGTTCATCCATAAAATACAAATCAGCTTCCTGCGCCAAAGCACGGGCTAAAAACACACGCTGTTGCTGCCCACCCGAAAGTTGAGCGATTTGCCTGTCTTTCAAAGCTACAAGTCCCACTTTTCTCAAACAATCCATCACGACATCAGCATCCGCTTTACGAGGTCGCTTAAACAAACCCATTTTCCCATAGCGCCCCATCATCACAATGTCATACACACTGGCAGGAAAATCCCAATCAACAGATTCTCTTTGAGGCACATAAGCAATTTTTTGACGCACAACATTCAATGCTTCACCAAATATCTTGACATAGCCACTGTCTACAGGAACAATACCCATCATTGCTTTGATCAACGTCGATTTACCGGCACCATTTGGACCAATAATTCCAACCAAAGCGCCCTTAGGCAAAGTCAAATCAATGTTCCAAAGCACAGGTTTGTTGTCATAACTTACCGTTAAATTATGAACGTCAACCACTTGATTTTCTGCTTGTAGTATCATTTTTTTTAGTTTAGAGTTATCAGTTTACGGTACAGAGTACTGAGTACTGAGTACAGGGAACAAAAAACGCTGTCCTTTGCATTTTTCACTCAAAACTCAACACTCACAACTCAACACCATCTACTTATTTCAGCCCATGTACAATTTTAGCCACATTAGATTTTACCATTCCAATATAAGTCCCTTCCGGCGTACCGTCTGCTCCCATCGCATCAGCATACAAGGTACCGCCAATCTTCACCTCGTGTCCTTTCGCTTTACAACCGACAACCACAGCATCAATAGAACGTGTTGGAACGGAAGATTCAACGAAAACCGCTTTTACTTTTTTGGCAACAATATAACTTACCAAATCGGTAATGTCTTTCAATCCAAATTCTGTTACTGTTGAAATTCCCTGAAGCCCACGAACATGAATGCCATATTCATCCCCAAAATACCCAAAGGCATCATGGGCAGTAATCATGATCTTTTGATTTTGAGGAATTTGTGAAATTTCAGCATGTACCCAAAGATTCAATTCATCCAATGCTTTTAAATATTTTTCAGTATTAGAGCGATATTCCTTGGCATTCAGCGTATCCTTTGCAGCAATTTTTGTTGCAGTAAAAGTCATGGCATCTTTCCACAATACCGCACTAAACCAAATATGAGGATCCATAGTGGTAGCCGAAAGTTTTCTGAATTTCGAAGAAGCTATGCCATCCGCTACAGCAATGACGGTTTTCTTTTTGGCCAATTTATGCAGTACATCAGCCATTTTCCCTTCCAAATGCAAACCATTATAAACAATGATATCCGCTTCGGTTAACTTTTGAATATCTCCCTGAGTGGCCTTGTACAAATGAGGATCAACTCCTGCTCCCATCAATGAAATCACTTCCGCATGATTTCCAACGATGTTTTTCACGCCATCCGCAATCATTCCTGTGGTCGTAACGATTTTCAATTTACCACCCTGAGTTTTCTTTGTTTCACAAGCTAACAATAACATGAACAAGGAAACTACAAACAAATTACAAAAGCTACTTTTCATAAGATTCGGTTTAAGAAGGATAGTTTACTCACTAATATTTAGATTTTTAGCCACCTCATTTGAAATCATCATTTTTGAAGTTTGGTCAATTTCTATTTCTACAGAATGGTCGAAGCTACTTTTATCCAATACCTTTATTTTAACACCAATATACACCCCAATTTTATCCAGAAATTGTAAAAAAGAACTTGCAGTTTCATTCAACCCAACGACCACACCCGACATTCCTATTTCCATTTGATGCAAAGGCACACTTCTTTTATGGTTGATGATGCCATCTTCTGTAGGAATAGGATCACCATGAGGATCAAATTGTGGAAAACCCAAAAACTCATCCAACCTTTTGATCAACAAAGGCGATTTGATATGTTCCAGTTCCTCGGCTACATCATGCACTTCGTCCCAATTAAAACTAAGTTTATTCACCAAAAAAACTTCCCACAAACGGTGCTTCCTGATAATTTTCAATGCCTTTACCCTACCCTCATCCGTCAAAGTTACGCCCTGGTACTTGATATAATCTATCAATGATTTTTGAGCCAGTTTCTTAAGCATGTCACTTACAGAAGCTGGCTTTGTATTTACGGCATCAGCTATTCCATTGGTCGTCACGTCTTTGCTCCCGTTTTCCGAGAGGTGATAAATTGTCTTGAGGTAGTTTTCTTCCGTGTAACTTAGCATACGCAAAATATTTTAACGCATGCAATTTAAAAAATATTTTAGACTACTCTAAATTAAACCATAAGGAAAATTCTACAAACGCAAACATTATAGGTAAGTTAAAAAAAAAATGTATTTTTGAAAGATGAGAATTATTGATGAAAATAGAGCTAAAATAAGAACTTTATACTACAAACATTAGGTAACTCAACTATTTGTATTTGGCTCAATCCTGACTGATAAATAAAAAAATCTAGTGCCATTGACTTATTGCTTGATTTTTCAGGTATAGACCTTTATGACCATGTAGATAATTATTTTGATTTAAAAACATCTTTGCAGACATTGCCTAAGAGACAGATAGACTTACTAAAGGAAAAGGCTATTAAAAACCAATACCTAAGAAAATCCATAGTCTCAAACAAATAATACATGTTTAATTATATTAAAACTTGGCTTTATGTAATTTACAATCGATAAATGAGATTGATAGCTTCTTTTAAAATGTACTGTTTTCGGGGGAGCTTACTTTGACAAATTAAAAACGGGAGAAGCAGAAAACCGAGTAGAGTACGCAACAAAACATCAATAAGCATGACTAAATTTATGATTGATATCCTTTTGCAAGGACTTGACAATGAAACTAGAATGGCATTGTTACCTAAAGAACAAGAAATAATAAAAGAATGGGAAGACAATGGGACACTTTTAGCTTCATATATAAAAGCCGATGCCGTAGGAATTTACTTAATCTTATTGGCTAGTGATAAATCGGATGCAGATAAGAAACTTTCAATTCTGCCATACTACCCATATATGAAAATTGAAATAATGACACTGAGGTAATCAACTTTAGAAATCGAACTAAAAAAACACCAGAACCTGAGGGAGAAGAGTGCCCTTAGGTTCGGTTTATAAACTCAAACTACTATAATCTTTTCTTTCGAATCCATAAATGCAAGTAAATTATTTCATTGCAAAATGATTTCCGACAACTAAATCCTGAATTGTAGTAGCATCTAAAATTCCCGCAGAGGCATCTCTAACTTTCTGCATCACATTTCTAATCGTACACGTTTCTTCATCAATGCATTCCTCGCATTTTTGGTAATACAATTTACTCACACAGGGAATCTGAGCCAAAGGTCCGTCTACAATTCTAATTATTTGTCCCATGGTAATTTCAGCCGGATCTTTGGCTAATTTATAACCACCATCTTTTCCTCTTCTGCTGTGCAACAATGTATGTTTGCGCATTTCTAGCAGGATTTGTTCCAAAAACTTCTTGGGAATTTTCTCCTGTTCAGCGATTTCAGAAATCAGTAACCAGCCATCGTCATTTCTCTTCGCTATATATACGATTGCTTTGATGGCATATTTTACTTTTTTGGAGAGCATAAAACTGGTATTAAGTACAAAGTATTAAGTACAAAGTACAAAAGAACAATAAAGAAACTCTTTTAACTTTGATCACTACAATACAATAATATTGATTTTTACTGAAAAAATCGTTTAAAATCAAAAATAGTACAAGGTATTGAGTAACAGATTTAACACCTAATACTTAATACCTTGTACCTAATACTTTTTACTACACCAAATAAACTGGTATTAAGTACAAAGTACAAAAGAACAATAAAGAAACTCTTTTAACTTTGATCACTACAATACAATAATATTGATTTTTACTGAAAAAATCGTTTAAAATCAAAAATAGTACAAGGTA
>CALPQG020000240.1 GCA_943325655.2 Bifidobacterium breve
CACAATGATTCTGTCTGACATAAATTTCACTACGGACAAATCATGAGAAATAAAGATGGAAGTAAAGTTGAATTCGTCTTTTAACTGGTTCAATAAATTCAATACTTGTGCCTGTACAGATACGTCTAAGGCAGAAACAGATTCGTCACAGATAATAAATTTGGGATTAAGCGCCAATGCCCTTGCAATGCAAATACGTTGGCGTTGCCCTCCTGAAAATTCATGTGGATAACGCATAAACTGACTTTTGCTCAGGTTTACAGTTTCCAATAATTCTATTACACGTTTTCTTCTCGCAAAATCATTGTCCAAAACATCATGAATACGCATCGGTTCCATGATGGCTTCGCCAATGGTCATTCTCGGATTCAAAGAAGAATAGGGATCTTGAAAAATAATTTGAATGTCTTTACGAAGTCTTCTCATGGCTTCTTTACTCAGATTGTTGATGGTATTTCCTTCAAAAATAATTTCTCCTTCAGTGGGTTCTACCAGTCTTAATATGGTGCGCCCAAGTGTCGTTTTACCGCAACCTGATTCGCCTACTAATCCAACTGTTTCCCCAGGATAAACTTCAAAACTGACATCATCAACCGCTTTCACCTGACTCACCACTTTACCGAATATTCCTTTTTTAACAGGGAAATAGGTCTTTAAATTTTTAACAATTAAATGAGGCTGCCTGGTTTTTAATAAATTTTGTCTTTCTATGATTTCTTCTTCTGTGGTATAGTTAAACATAATCGCCTGACCAACAGAAGAATATTTGCTTTCTTTTTTTTCTATAAACTCACCATCAACATCACGGGTCATAAAGTCTGAAACGGTAGGCAATACTTTCAATTTCATGTCCAACCTTGGTCTGCAGGCAAGTAAACCTTTGGTATAAGGATGTTTGGGGTTGGCAAAAATGTTGAAAACCGTACCCTGTTCTACAATTTTACCTTGGTACATGACCAGTACTTTATCCGCAATTTCAGCAATAACCCCCAAATCATGGGTAATAAAAATGATAGAAGTACCATGCTCATCACGAAGAGAGCGCAATAAATCTAATATTGTTTTTTGTACCGTTACATCCAACGCAGTAGTTGGTTCATCGGCAATGATAATCGTAGGATTACAAGAAAGTGACATGGCAATCATGACACGTTGTTTTTGACCTCCAGAAATTTGATGCGGATAAGCGTCAAACATTTCTTCAGGCCTTGGCAACAACACGGTTTTAAACAAAGCAATTGTTTTTGCTTTTGCTTCCGCTTTCGTTACTTTTTGGTGTAATAAAATGGCTTCCATTACCTGATCGCCACAAGTGTACACGGGATTCAGGGAAGTCATTGGTTCTTGAAAAATCATGGAAATGTCATCTCCACGGATATCTCGCATTTCTTTTTCAGTCAATTTCAAGATGTCTATTGAACCACGCTCCGGGTGATCAAAAATAATTTCACCTGCTACAATCTCTCCGGGAGGATTGGCAATCAATTGCATGATAGAAAGCGACGTCACCGATTTTCCTGAACCAGATTCACCCACAATGCCCAAAGTCTCTCCTTTGTAGAGCTTAAAGCAAACATTATCAACAGATTTGATGATACCAGATTCTGTTCTGAAATTAACAGAAAGATTTCTGACATCTAGTAAGGGACTATGTTCTGGATCTATTAGAGACATTCAACCGTAAATATAACGTATTATTTGTGAAACAATAAGTTTTTGGGGGCAATTATGCCAATTTTAGCTGTCACTTTCTACGTTTTACAAAAACACAATGTTGTCATTTTTGACTTTATTTATATGATGAATGGCTAAAAAAACCTGAACCAAAACAGCAACATCTTTTCCACAATAAAGGGCAATTTGAACAAGCTTATTTTTAAGGTAATAAAATTCATTTACTTTACTTCCATCAAGATCACTTTTACTCGTTTCAATATCAAAAACGGCAGCCAATAACTCCAAAGAAGTATACGCTTTTCTGTCGCCAAATTTCCACAATTCTAAAGTATCGTAATGTTTGACCTCCCAAGGTTTTTTGTCTTGAATATTCAATACCTCGGGAATACTAATTTGGTTGATCAACATTCTCCTACATATATAAGGGAAATCAAACTCTTTGCCATTGTGCGCACATAAATATGGGGTTTTCCCTTTGAATTTTTCAACCAAGATATGCCTAAACTCATTCAGAACTACTTTTTCATCCTTGTCGGCAATCACTTTAATTTTGATACACAATTCATTGTCTTCGTTGTACATCACAAAACCCAGTCCTATGCAAATAATTTTACCAAATTCAGCATAAATTGCAGCACGGTCAAAATAAGACGATTCGATAGAAATGGCACTGTCGGTATTGAGCTGAGAGTGTTTGTGTTTCCATAATTCCTGGAAACGAGGTGACAAATCAGCGTAGTTTTTTTCTCCGGATACGGTTTCAATATCAAGAAAAAGCAGATTTCTTAAATTCATTGCATTGGTTTAAAATTAAAAAAGAATATTAAAAATTAGTACTTATTGGTAATTATTAATTGGTAATTTGAGGGTAAGTGCTGTCTATTCATTTACCTGACTTTCAATTCCAACTTCCCCTCCCAGTGAGTCAACCTGTACTTTTACCTAATACAAGTCCATCCCTTTTTCTTCAATATGTGTATGAAAACGTTTGTACAAGCCAAAAAGTTTGTCTTTGAATTTGTCCAAATCTAACCCTAAGCCATTGTCTTTTATCCTGACTTTCCAATAATTTTCATTGCTAAAAAGCGGATGTCTATAGTAGATGTTCTCGTTTCTGACCTGTATTTTAAGGCATTGCTTTCTAGGTTATAAATGATGCTTTCAATGTAAGCTTTCACAGCATACACTTCAGCCGTATTTTTAATTTTTACACTAATATTTGCTTCTATTTGCTTCTGTTTCCAGAATTTGTGTTTCTAAACGTCGTTAAATTTTTTCAATCAGCGCAGTAAGTTTAATTTTTTCACGCTTGATGTCAATACCCGCTTTGATATCACATTTAAATCTTTGATCACAGCGTTTAAATCATACACCGACTCATCAATTTTCTTCACAATAAACGGGCTATCGTTAGAAAGTTGCGGTAGAATTACGTTTAAACAATATGCCCAAGCCTATTAAACGTGCGGTAGGTGCTTTGATATTGTGTGCTGACTTATAGGCAAACTGTTCTAACTGGTTTTTGTTACTGATAAGTTGACTATTTTTTGTGTAAGTGACTGATTACGTTGAAGTACCATGTTTTACAGTACATATTTAATTTTTCATTTTTGGCATTCATTATTTTCTATGCGTCGTACAGGTGTTGGTTTTGTTTGGCAAGTTTTCTGTTTTTATTACTTCTATAAAACAAAATAAAAAGCAGGACCCAGAACCCCAAAATAATAATGGCTCTAGATGAAAAACTGTGGGTAATAGTATATAGTTGATGGTATTGTGTGGATTTGCGAGTGATTGAGGCCCGATTTTCTCGGGATTTGAGCGCTGCCTTCTTTTTGTTTTATGCTTAAATTGAAACACAAATACGAGGTAACTAAGAAAAAAGCGAGTTGCGAAAGCACGGTCCGCCGCGGCGGAATCGCCCAAATAAATAATTAAATACTGAATAAAAATAACATTCAAGAAAAATAAAATTATAGTATCTTAAAAAAATAAAATATCACACAAATTCTAGTGAAGGTACTTTTGCAACACTCTCTAATAATCAAATCTGCAAATCTTTAACGGCAAAGTAATTAGGAATGGTTCATGTAATAAATGAAAATTTACGATTACTTGCAGGTATGATTACAATGAGTGGAGCGTCTGAAAAAGATGAATTAAAACCACCCTGCAACGCAAAAACCAATTAAAAAGTTTTCGGAATTTTGAAATATTATTTTGTTAGTAACTTTCTGGTAAATAGCGACATAGCATTTTGAAAGCTATTTTTTGTAATTTTTTATAGCGTGGTTATCATTTAACAACTAAATATTTTGATTTTTTGGGGTTACTTCAGGTATAAATTTCTGCATTAAGAAGCAGAGAATCCCCAAAAAAATCATTACAATTGTGATTGATTAATATCCCTATAATTAAGTTACTCCACTTGCTTATGAAAATAATTATTACACCCATCTTTCGTTATTTATTGGTTCTATTGTTAGCCTTAGGCTTTTTTGAGGGTAAAGCTGGAAATTATACTGTTACTAATACATTATCATCAGGTCCAGGATCTCTTTATGATGCTTTGATAGCTGCAAATAATATTGTTGGGCCGCATACAATTGATATTATTGCAACTGGAACATGTACAATGTGGTCGATAGATATTAGACAAGCCAATACCACAATTAATAGCAATATAAATTTCTTTCTCGATGCCGCAGGATCTACTTCACTTCAAAGAGTCTCAACTTGGGAACCTGATTTAGTAAATGTTGGAGCTAATAATGTTACAATAAATAATTTAATTATTAAAAATGCCAAATTTGACCCAGTTTTAGATTATGGAGGAAATGGAGTACTTTCCCTTGATGGCATAAACAATTTAACATTAAACAATTGTTCGATTTTAAATTCAGCATCAGCAGGTCTTACAAACTCATTTTATACCGCTGCTGCTGGCATCAATACTGTTGGCGTTAAGAATTGGACAATTGACAAATGCACTATTACAGGCAATGGATTATCTGGAGTTTCAATATCTCAAGCTGACAATATAAATATTACAAATTCAACAATAACTGGCAATAATCAACATGGTATATTTTTCTCTGGATACAATAAAACAGGAGGTACTACATATAATGATGAAACAGTCTCAA
>CALPQG020000241.1 GCA_943325655.2 Bifidobacterium breve
AACCAACAAAGATGGTAAGGGGAAATCGGGTACTTTGGTGGCCGTAATAATGGGTACAAAAGCGGAGGATATCAAAAACGTTTTGGAGAAAATTAGTCTCGAAAAACGTAATCTAGTAAAAGAAGTGACCTTGGACATGGCTAAAAATAAAAACTTTATTTGGGGGCATTTAACAAACAAAAAACCGCTTCAATCTCACGATTAAAGCGGTTTTTCTTTGGTGGTCTCGACGAGAATCGAACTCATATCTAATGTTTAGGAAACATCTATTCTATCCGTTGAACTACGAAACCAGTATTTTAAAATTGAGTTGATTCAACAATATCATCCATTGATGATTCCTGTTGTTCATCCCATTCTTGTTGCAAAGCTACATAATCTGTTTTGTTATGCAAATAATTTGGGTAAATCAGGTGATAAACTTCTTCCACCGCTTCTGCCAGTGTATTTCTCAACTCTTCAACATTGTCTTTGTTTAAAGCGGAAATAAAAATCACCTTCATGTCTTTTTGATTCAGGTAAGATGATTTCAACTGCTCCAATGTAGGTTTGGTCGTCATCAAATCATCCGCTTCTGGATTTACATACTGGTCAATTTTATTGAATACCAAAATCACCTTTTTATCTACGGCTTTAATTTCAGACAAAGTTGCATTTACAACTGCAATCTGGTCTTCAAAAGCCGGATGAGATACATCTACTACGTGCATCAAAATTTCCGCTTCACGCACTTCATCAAGGGTAGATTTAAAACATTCTACCAAAGTATGTGGCAGTTTGCGGATAAAACCAACCGTATCACTCAATAAAAATGGATATAGGTTGAGCGTTACTTTACGAACAGTAGAATCTACAGTAGCAAAAAGCTTGTTTTCTGCAAACACTTCTGATTTCGACAACAGGTTCATGATGGTCGATTTCCCCACATTGGTATACCCTACCAAGGCTACCCTTACCATGTTCTCCCTAGATTTACGTTGGGTTTGGTTTTGCAGGTCTATCTTCTTCAGCTTCTCTTTCAAGAAACTCACATAGGTTCTAATGGTACGCTTATCTGTTTCAATTTCCTGTTCCCCCGAACCCGCACGCGTACCCGTAGCTCCACGCTGACGTTCAAGATGGGTCCAAAGATTGGTCAACCTTGGCAATAAATAAATATTTCTGGCCAATTCGACTTGCGTTTTGGCTTGTGAAGTTTGTGCCCTTTTTAAAAATATATCCAAAATCAATAAGCTTCTGTCGTATATTTTTACACCCAATTCTTTTTCAACATTACGTATTTGAGAAGGACTCAGGTCATCGTCAAAGATCACCATGTCAACGCCATGATGCGTCACGTAAGCCTTAATCTCTTCGAGTTTCCCTTTGCCTACAAACAAACGGATATCCGGTTTTTCCAGGTTTTGAGTAAACCAGCGCAAGGTTTGAATCCCTAAAGTTTCCGCTAAAAATGCCAGCTCAGACAAATATTCTTTGGTCTGAGCGGTGGTTTGTTTCTGAGAACTCACTGCTACCAAAACCGCAGTTTGTGGCTTGGCTACAGTTTCGTGAAGCTTTAGTTTTAGATTCTTTTTCATACGTAAAATTCAAGTTTAAAAATTAAGTGATACCGTATATTTACTTCAATTTGGCGATATAATCCGTCAAACCAGCTATCTCTGCTTCCGTCAAGTAGTCAAATTTAGGCATGGTTCCTTTGCCATTTTTAATCACACTTGACAGTTCCTCCACAGATAATTTAGTAAGGCTCAAATCCGCTGAACCAACCAATCCCAATTTCCCATCTGTACCATGGCATTTAGCACACTCGTTGATAAACAAAGCTTTACCATCCACAACACCATCACCTACCATTGGGGTTTCTAGCGTCTTTTTAGGACCAAAACCTTTCATTTCTGCCAAGCCATAAATAAATATGAACAACAACAACGAAACCAAAGCAAGTGCCTTGTTACTTTTTTTGATACCGATAATACCTAAAGGAATGGCGACCATGAACAAGGCAAACTTGGTAATCAACCAAGTAGGAATTGAATGTTCAACCAAATATTTCCCATACAATAAATATCCACCAGTAAGTAATATCACGGTGCCAAATATCATTTCAAAAATTTTAGTTTTATTCCGTACCAATTCCAATTTTACGGTTTGATTGGTAAGCAACAAATATGTTTTGTACCCAAACATGATTAAAAAAAGAATAACGACCAATGTGTGGGTATGAACCATTCCTTTATACATAATTTCTTTGCGTTTTAATTAGACCAAAACAAAAGTACAAATAAATCCTTAGTTGACAAGTTTCCTGATGTGTTGAATTTTAATAAAGTATGGTAAGCAACTTAGTTTAGGGCTAATAGAATGTTTTGGTAAGAAGACACCTATAATAGGGGCGTTACCCTACTGGTCAGGCTTTCAGCACTCTCCCGCAAAAGCGGGATCAAACAATTGCGATATTCTCAGGACAATCCTTAACGCAAGATTACCATCAATCTTTATTTCTATAATCCTAGTATGCTTATAGCGAAACAACTTAAAAAACAGTTTTATTGAAAAACTTTAGTGCCTTCAGTGCAGTTTTTACAGATGTCAATTTCTTTCCTGGATTTGATCAATGCTCCTCGAAATTGTCGGTAAGGCACACTTTGCCAAACCTGTTTAAAAGTCATCGTTTTCAAATCACCCAATTGATGGTGGGCATCTTTATCAAAACAACAAGGCACTACGGAGCCGTCCCAGGTAATCACGCACGACTGCCACATTTTCCAGCAATGGTTATCCAGTTTGTTTTTAATGGCAAAGGTACCATCGGGCAAAAGTTTATAGCGGGCATATTTATCAATGGTAGTCAGTAATTCCGAACCATTTTCATAGTCATAAATCTGAGCGGTTTTAAACACAACTTTGTCTACACCAAGATTTTTTGCCAGTAATTTCACGTCTTCAATTTGATGTTCGTTTGGCTTTACCACTAAAAACTGAAAAATAACATGGGGCCTTGAAGAATTTAATGCTCGTTTCCATTTTAAAATATTCTTTGTACCTTCTATCACTTTCTCGAGCTTTCCACCCACGCGGTATTGTTCGTAAGTTTCCTGAGTAGTGCCATCAATAGAAATAATCAGCCTGTCTAAACCTGATTGCACCGTAAGTTTTGCTTTTTCATCGTCTAAATAATGGGCATTTGTTGATGTAGCCGTATATATTTTCTTTTGGGAAGCATACGACACCATTTCCAAAAACTGAGGATTCAAATACGGTTCGCCCTGAAAATAAAAGGTAAGGTAAGTGAGTGTCGGGGCCAGTTCATCAATGGTTTTTTGGAATACATTGTCAGCCAGCATCCCGATTGGTCGTGTAAATGACCGCAAACCGCTTGGACATTCCGGACAACTTAAATTACAGGAAGTGGTAGGTTCAAAAGCTATGCTGATTGGTAAACCACCATGCGTAGGATTTCCAGTAATTTTCGACCAATAATAAGACCCCAAAACCTTGGTAGCATTTACAATTTTATCCAAAGAAAGCTTTGATATATAATTGATACTATCGTTAAAATTACCATTCATCCTTATTTCATACGCTTTATAATTTCCTGTTGAGACATATTAAGGCTCCACATGCCCATGAGGCTTCCTTTTTTAAGGTTAAAAACGGTACTTGTAGGATATGCTTTGAGCAAAATATCCGAAACCTTACTTTCTGTTGAATGGCAGGAAATACAAATTTGTTGATTGAGGATAATCGGTTTCGTGTACAACACAAATCCATTTTTCATGTCCTGTAAATTATCATCCATAGGTAAATTTTGTTCCTCATTGTAAAGATAAGCATCAAATAGCGCTCGCTCCACTTTGTTTCCAGATGTCCGAATTCCCTTATTTACCCTTTTGATATCCGCATGATACAACGACGCCAAAGAATCTTTGATGCCATAAATATTGATATTGCAAAGTTGCATGGCCTTGGTAGGTCCATTTTTCAACAACTCTTCTTGTAGTCTTTTTTTGAAAGTCGTATCAATCAAACTTACCATCATTTGTCCTTTCAACAATGATTCTTCCATGATAGCACCTTGATTCACCCGTTTCAATTGACGGTTTTTCATCTCTTGGGCGAAGCGTCGAGAATCCACTCGTTTTTCATTACAAGCAAATGTAAAAAACAATACAAATAGAATAATCAGGTATTGAACAGGTTGTTTCATTTGAATCAGACGATTAAGAAGTCAAATATAAAGGAAAAAATAATACTTGGTGTTTGAATTTGTTATTCTTACTGAATAATAACAAAAATAGCATTGCCTGAAAACAAAAACACAGTGTCAATGGACTGACACTGTGTTTTGCAATAGTTTGTTGAAAAATGTTTGCCTTATTTATTCACTAACGTTGAATATTGATTTCTTTGGTTGTTGTTACAAAGTGCAATTAAAGCAACCACATCATTCATCGATTTCTCAAAATGAATTCTGTTGATTCCTGTAACCTCTTCTTTGTTGATGAATTTAATTTTTCTAACTGACAATTGCTTGATATAAGCTCTCAAATGAAATTCTGCAGCTTCAAAATTTTTATTGATCAAATAAGCCCTTCCTAAATAATAATCCACAACGAAAGAAGTTTCATTACCATTTTTAGCAAGCACCAAATGCGACAACGCTTTGTATTGTTCTGAAGAACTCATATAACACATACCAATCATGTAATTGAAATAATTTCCAGAATCTGCTGCGATTGAATCCAAATGCAAAAACTGGGTTAGTGCGCCAGAATAATCTCTTTGGTTAAATGCTTTG
>CALPQG020000242.1 GCA_943325655.2 Bifidobacterium breve
AAATATTTTGACTCAAAGGATGTGTTGAGTGGCGAAGCAAAGACTTCACTAACATGGATTGGTACACATTTAAAGGTTGATTTCCGTAAAAAACAACCTTAGCAGCAGCAGCATCGGTAAGTGTACCGGTTTTATCAAATACAATGGTATCAATCCCAGCAAGGTCCTCAATGACTGCAGCATTTTTGAGGTACAATTTATTTTTACCAAATATTCGCAGTGAATTTCCCAAAGTAAATGGTGTCGACAAAGCCAAAGCACATGGACAAGCGATGATTAAAACCGAAGCAAAAACTTTTACAGCGGTGGTAACATCAGCCATAAACAACCAATATAGTGCGGCAACAAATGCAATAGTCAATACGATTAGTGTAAATCGTTTGCTGTTTCTGTTGACCAATGACGTGAGGTGACTGTCTTTTTCTTTGTTAAATGCCTCGTTGTTCCACAATTGGGTCAGGTAACTTTGAGATACTACTTTGACCACTTCCATTTCAATGACCTCTCCTACCTGACGGCCACCGGCATATACAATTTCTCCATAAACTTTTGAAACAGGTGCAGATTCACCGGTCACAAAACTGTAATCTATCATTGCTTTTCCACCCAACAATATCGCATCCGCAGGGACCAATTCATTGTTATGTACCAGCATTCTGTCACCTACCTGAAGGTTGTTTACAGGAACAGTTGTTTCCTCAACCCCATTTTTCAAGCTAACAGATATAGGAAAATAGGATTTATAATCCCTGTCAAATGAAAGCGTATCAAATGTTTTTTGCTGAAATGATTTTCCGAGCAACAAGAAGAATATCAAACCTGTAAATGAATCAAGGTAGCCACCGCCAGTATGGGTAATAATTTCAAATACACTTACCCCAAACAAAGCAACAATACCCAAACTGATCGGTACATCAAGGTTCATGATTCTTTGTTGAAAGCCCCTGTAAGCAGATTTTAAATAATCGACATCACTGTAAAACAAAACAGGTAAGCTCAACAAAACCATCAGGTATCCCACATATTGTCCCTGGTTTTTATGAAAATCTCCAGTAAAATCAAAGTAGTCAGGCAAGCTCAGCAACATGACATTACCGAAACAAAAACCAGCAATTCCAATTTGGTAGTACAGTTTTTTATTGGTTTTTATCAGTTTTTTTTCCTCGTTAGCCAGGGTAATTGCTGGTTCATAACCCATTTTAGCCAACAAAACTACCACTTCTTTTAAAGTAATGTCGTGCTGGTAAAAAGTTACCGCCACTTCTTTTTTCAGAAAATTAACCCTGGAATAGCTGATAGCAGTAGTTAATTTGAACAGGTTTTCCAACAACCAAATACATGAACTACAGTGCATTTGTGTAATAAAAAATGTGATACGGGTATATTTTTCGTCTTTAAAATCTACGAGTTTTCCCTGTACTTCAGTATCGTCAAGGTAATCGAAACGGGAAGTATCTTGTTTATTTTTAAGGGAAATTCCTGGATTTTGGGAAAGAGAATAATAGTCACAAAGCTGATTTTGGTCAAGTATTTCATAAACCGTTTGACAACCTTGGCAACAAAAAAGTTTTCCAGCGAACAGCATCGAGGTTGTAGTCACGTCATCACCGCAGTGATAACATTTTAACCCTTTCGATACCTTTGCCAACGTAACCATAATTCGCCTGAATAATTTATGCTACAAAAGTAAGTTTGCAGCATAACTGGTATTATGATGTAAGTCATAATACCAAAGGATAAATATCATCTAGGAAATCAATTTCTTAATCATTTGACCTTAATAATGCTCAAAAGGTGACCAATATCACCATCATACTGAACGTATGCTAAAAAAATCAAAACATCCAATATTGAATTTTGAAGGCTGATTATTCTTGAATACAGGTTAAAACAAGGGAAAAAACCTATGTAGAAAATAAAGTTTTAGCGCATATATTATAAATCAACAACAGCACTTAAGTAAGCTAATAATAATACCAAACACACATATTAAGGAATAACTACCTCATAAAGCGTACTTGCATTGGCTGAAAAATAACCTAAACAACCTCCAGAAACATTGCTTTTAGGATTGGCAGGCGTTGCCGAACCATTAGGTCCGCTTCCCAACTGATTCAATCCATAATAATACGTGTACACCCCTTTATCTATATTCACCACTTCTAAAGCACATAAATCTCCTGATTTAATGTCTTTACTGTTATCTAATCTAACGAATATTTTGGCTTGTTTACCATTAAATAATTCATCTGAACGAACCCTAACAGTTGAAGATATTACGCCATTTAAATACACCTTAAACTGATAATAATTAGTTTCTGCAACATCATCCATGAACTGTACTTGTAAAGCATAATTTACGTCTCCCCGAAAGCCAAAAGCAGTTTTCACCACTAAAACCGTATCAATTTTTACTGGAGTTTTCAATGTAGAAGACGACTCATATACGCTTCCATCAAGCGTTTTTATAGTCAGCAAGTAATCCGATTTTTTGAAAACCGAATTCATTTTTGTATCATACTGTCCAGGCATTGATTCCATTAAGGTGTCTCTGTTCCCATTTAGATTCGATAAAACTACCAAGGCATTTTGTTCGGCAGGAAAAACATTGGATTCATTAAAATTCACCGTCTTTGAAAGCTTTATGCTACAACTGTTCGATTTACTTTCCAAATTTGCCTCCACCACAAGTTTTGGATTTGCAGTATTTAAGTTGATATCTATCACTTTTTGACATGAACTTAAAAATACAATCCCTACAAACAACAATACTCTTTTGATTCTCATGGTATCAATATTTAAAATTCCAAGTAATAGAAGGGACATACCTAAACAAGGACGTTTGCACCGCATCCGTTTTGGTTGGATCTGTTTCACTTTCAGAGAAGGTAATGCTATAAGCATTTTCCCTTCCATAAGCATTGTAAAGCGAAAAATTCAAGGAGCTCTCACGGGTTGCTGATTTTTTCATGGTATACGTTGCTCCAATATCTAACCTATGGTAAGCAGGCATTCTGTAGCCGTTTCTTTCTGTGTAATAAAATTTAACTTCATTGTTCATCATGTATTTCCCACTTGGAAAGGTAACAGCAAAACCTGTATTGTAAACCCAAGTAGCAGAAAGTGTCCATTTTTTACTCAGGTCGTACATTCCCACCACACTGATGTCATGCGTTTTGTCCTGACGGGCATTGTACCATTGGTTATTATTGATTCCTTCAATTTGTTTTTCGGTTTTTGAAAGGGTATATCCTACCCAACCGGTCAATTTACCCGTTTTCTTTTTCAGCAAAAATTCTATTCCATAAGCCCTACCAATTCCAAATAACAACTCGCCTTCTACTTTATCATTGGCCCTGGTATTGGCAGCATCTTTATAATCGATGACATTACTCATGGTTTTGTAATATGTTTCCGTACTAAACTCCAAATTATTTTCAGCAAAGTTTTTAAAATACCCTATGGAAACCTGGTTTGAAATTTCAGTTTTCACATTTTTACTGCTTGGTATCCACAAATCAGTAGGGTAAGAAGTCGTAGAATTGCTGATTAAGTGTAAGTTTTGAGCATTCCTGGCATAACCTAATTTGATGGAACTGGTTTCTGTCAAGGAATAATTGACCGACAAACGAGGTTCCCAATTGACATAAGTTTTGATAAATGCTCCATTGGCATACGTGGTCGTATTGGTCACTTCACCTTTAGTATTGTATGTATAAAAATCACCTCCACCCAATAAACTAAAAGTAGAAAGCCTTAATCCATATATCGCACTTAAGCGGGAAGATACTTTCATTTCGTTGGAAGCATAGAATGCATTTTCTAATGCATATTTCTTTTGCAATACCCTAAACACCAGTGAAGTATCGGAGCTTGAGATTTGCCCTGGCGTAATTTGATGGTAGGTAGTTTGAAGTCCAAAGCTGAAGGTATTTTTTGGATTGTAAAAATAAGTAAAATCTTCTTTCAAGTTATAATTATCAATAATCGACTTTACATTGATATCGCCTGTACCTGTGTTGAGTTTGATGTTATAGGTATACTTGCTATAAATGGTAGACGTATTTAAAAACAATTTTGGACTGAATTGATGGTTCCAGCGAACGGTTGCAGTAGTGTTGCCCCAATCAATTCCAAAAGTGGTTCCTAAACCCAGTTTGTCACTCCCCAAATAACTGGAGACAAATATCCTATCCTTGGGTCCTAATTTATAATTGGCTTTTAAGTTAACATCATAAAAATAAAGGATAGATTTATTAATGGTAGAATCTTTAGAAAGTTTTAAAAAAACATCCGCATAAGTTCGTCTTCCCGAAATCAAAAACGAACCTTTGTCTTTTACCATTGGCCCTTCCACACTCAACCTTGAAGCGATTAATCCTATGCCGCCACTTAGGCCAAATTTTTGGTTGTTGCCTTCTTTCATTTTCACATCCAACACCGAAGCTGTTCTACCACCATAATTGGCCGGCATGGCATTTTTATAAAGCGTCACATCTTTGATGGCATCTGAATTAAAGGTGGAGAAAAACCCAAGTAAATGTGATGCATTGTAAACCACCGCCTCATCCAACAAAATTAAATTCCCATCGCTGTTGCTTCCTCTCACATAAAAACCACTGTTGCCATCACCGGCACTTTTTATACCTGGTAACAACTGTAACGTTTTTAAAATGTCCTTTTCTCCAAATATTACCGGGATTTTACTGATTTCGTTGATTTGTAATTTTTGTACGCCCACTTGAGTACCCGTCACATTTTCACTGTCTTTTTTGCCGGTAACA
>CALPQG020000243.1 GCA_943325655.2 Bifidobacterium breve
ATTGAAGCAGATCCAATATTCAATTATGCCAACTTATGTGCTCAAAAACTATGGGAGGTATCTTGGGATGATTTTATGCAAATGCCTTCAAAAAAATCAGTAGAGGCTTCATTGAGAGATGACAGGTTGAAGCTCTTGAATAGCTTAAATAATACAGGCTATTCCAATGCTTACAGAGGAACAAGAATATCCAGCTCAGGAATCCGATTTGATATCATCGATGCTTGTGTTTTCAATTTGATAGATGAAACAGGTAATTACAAAGGACAGGCGGCAACATTTGAAAATTGGGAATTTTTATAGTGGATTCAAAAGTCTTTCAAAATTTATTAAAACAAATCTTTATATTTGTGTTCTTGCCAAGCAATTCAAAACTTTACTTATAAATACTATTCCGCATGAATTTTCCTTCAGAATTAAATTACACAAAAGAACACGAATGGATCCGCCTTGAAGGTGATACCGCCTATGTTGGTGTGACAGACTTTGCACAAAAAGAACTTGGTGATATTGTATATGTTGACATTACTAGCACTGGAAATGACTTGGGAGCAGATGAAATTTTTGGAACAGTAGAAGCTGTAAAAACAGTTTCTGATTTGTTTTTACCTATTGCTGGTAAAGTATTGGAAGTAAATCCATTGCTTGAAGCAAAACCTGATTTGGTTAACAGTGATCCTTACGGAGATGGCTGGATGATTAAATTAAAAGTAGCCAATCCTGCTGACGTAGCAGGCTTATTAAGTATGGAAGCTTATACCAAATTGATTGGGGTGTAGTCTCCGTTAATTTTCATTATAGTCAAAAAGGCATTCCTCATGGGATGCCTTTTTGCATTTTACATCCACTCATCGAACTTTGCTCCGATGTTTTTAAATTCCGACCTTTCAGGGGATTAAAAAAATCAGTATTTTTGAAAAAACCTCCTCCATGAAACGTTTCTCTATTCTTATTTTAGTGATTGTTTGTCTGCTTTTACAAACGCTTCCGGCTTTTGATTTCATTGCTGCACAACATCCATTATTGCTTATTGTGCGTTGGATTACGGTAATATTATTGTTCATTTATGCTTACCGTTCCAAATCGTTAACCTCCTGGATTTTGGTAGCCATGGTTGCTGGCGTGGCACTCGGATTCGATTTCCCGGCAATCGCTGTGCACATGAAAGTGTTTAGTCAAATATTTTTAAGGTTAATCAAAACCATCATTGCGCCATTGATATTTGCCACTTTGGTGGTAGGCATTGCCGGGCATTCCAACATGAAACAACTCGGGAGAATGGGTTGGAAATCGATGTTGTATTTTGAGGTCGTTACCATCATTGCCTTGTTTATAGGTGTGGCTGCCATCAATATTTCTAAAGCTGGGGTTGGTTTGAATATGGTCTATGAAAAAGTGGTGGATTTGCCGGTGACCAAAGCGCGAGGTTTGACTGAAATCATCCTGCACATTTTCCCCGAAAACATTGCCAAATCAATTGTAGAAGGCGAAGTATTGCAGGTTGTAATTTTTAGTGTCATTTTCGGTTTGGCCCTGGCCATGGTTCCAGAAAAACACAAAGCACCTTTTATGTCGTTTGCCGAAAGTCTTGCTGAAGTCATGTTTAAGTTTACCAATATTGTAATGTACCTGGCACCTTTGGGTGTTGCCGCCGCCATGGCATTTACGGTTGGGCACATGGGCATTGGTGTTTTGGTAAATTTGTTGAAATTATTGGCCACACTTTATGTAGCATTGTTTTTTTTTATTCTTGCGGTGCTGGTACCGATTGCTTTGGCGTTTAAAATATCTATTGTGAAATTTGCCAAAGCCATTGCGGAACCGGTATCCATCGCTTTTGCGACTACCAGTTCGGAAGCGGCACTTCCCAAAGCCATGACGGTCATGGAAAAATTTGGTGTTCCCCGAAAAATAGTTGCCTTTGTGATGCCCATGGGTTACAGTTTTAACCTTGACGGCACAACCTTGTATTTGTCTTTGGCTTCTGTTTTTGTAGCCCAAGCCGCCGGAATTGACATGACCTGGGAAGCACAGTTGATGATGGTATTTACTTTGATGATTACCAGTAAAGGCGTCGCTGGAGTTCCTCGTGCCTCTTTGGTAATTTTAATGGGCACTGCCGCTTCCTTTGGTTTACCCGTAGAACCCATTTTTATCATTATTGGCATTGATGAATTGATGGACATGGCGCGTACTTCTGTGAACGTGATTGGCAATTGTTTGGCCACGGCAGTGATTGCCAAATGGGAAGGTGAGTTGGAGTAGAAAAAATATTGATTTTAAAACAATTCATTTTTAGCCTGTCCCCCCGCTGGTCAGCGTCAAATGTGGGTCTTTTCGTTCTATTTCCCTTGAATTACTAGTTACAAATTTGACTTTAATCATTTTTTTAACCTTGTGTCGTCATATTTTTTGCGTGGCTACTCCTTTATTTTTGTTGAAAAGCTAGACCATGAAAAAAATATTATTTGTTCAATCGTTATTAATTATTAGCATTTTAGTGTTCGTCACCAGTTGTAATGTTGCGGAGAAAACAGAATCTAAATCAGCTGTGGACAGTAGCAGGATGGATGCGAATTCGGACGAAGTAAATGTTGTGGAGGGAGATTTAATTGTGAGAGATTATGTACCTAAAAACCTTAATAAAGAAGCTGGATTTTTACAGTTAACTCCTAAACACAGAACATTACTGGAGCCTGGAGAAATAGATTTTTCGTTCAATACCTTGAAATTTCCTTTTGTTGATGGTCACTCCGTTAGATTGTCAATAGAAAATGGCACTAAAAAATTTATTTTTGATGCCACTAAAAAAGTCACATTACCCAAAGGAGTATTTTTGTGTGCAGCCTATTTGTGCGACGGAAATGGTGTAAGTGTGAAGAATGAAAATTCATTTCAGCTAACACAACTTAACATTGGTATTGATGAACAAAAAGAAATTGATTTAAGTCAGCCAATGTTATTTTTAAATCTACCAAGACCAGTGGAAGGAAGTACAATTTTAATTGATTTTATGTTGTTTAATGTTGATTTGGGGAAAAATGCGGATAAGGTTCGGGTTTCTATAGATAACAAAACGGAGTTATATTTAAAGGAATGGAAATCATTAAAAGTAGCAGGACTCAAACCAGGAAAACATACTGTATTTGTAGAGTTAATTAACAATCAAGGTGAAATTTATGATGGTATTTATGCCAATGATGTGCAGGAGTTTGTTGTACAAAAATAATTAAAAGAGCCACCTGCATTAGATGTGCAGGTGGCTCTTTTAATTATAAAGCATTTTTATTTTCCAACAAACACCGGTTTTCTTTTTTCTAAAAATGCTGTGGTGCCTTCTTTAAAATCAGCCGTTTCGGTACAAGCAGCAAATAACGTCGATTCTGTTTGGTAACCATTTGCTGCTTTGTCAAAATTATGGTTAATACAGGTAATGATTTTTCCTACTGCCAAACTTGGTTTGGAGGCAATTTTATTTAAAATTTCCGTACATTTTTCAATGAGTAACTCTTTAGAAACCACATGATTTACCAAGCCCAGTCTAAAAGCTTCTGTTGCATTGATGCTGTCGGCGGTAAGCATTAATTCCATCGCTTTGCCTTTGCCTACCAGTTGTGTCAAGCGTTGTGTGCCACCATAGCCTGGAATAATTCCCAAAGTAATTTCAGGTTGACCAAAAATGGCATTTTCTGCAGCTACTCTCATGTGACAAGCCAAAGCCAATTCACAACCACCCCCAAGGGCATAGCCATTTACAGCGGCAATAATTGGTTTGGGGCAGTTTTCGATTAAAAAGAAAATGTCCTGTCCAAATTTAGTGGCAGCTTCAGCATTGCTGCCATTCAATTTTGCAATTTCAGGAATATCGGCGCCAGCGACAAATGCTTTTTCTCCACTTCCTGTTACAATAACCGCGCTGACGTTTTCGTTGGTATATACCAGTTGGATGGCATCTTTCAATTCAGCCAATGTCAATTCATTTAAGGCATTGAGCTTATCGGGACGATTAATCGTGATGGTCGTAATTTTATTGGCTTCCGTGACAAGGATATTGTGGTATGTTTTCATTTTTAAAGTTTTAGGAATCTAAAGATTTTTATATTGTCTGTAAATCTATCAGTTTTCAAAAAATATATTTCATTTTCGGTGTTTAAATTACTTTTGTTCTGTAGTATAATTGGGCCTTTTGCAACTATTTTAGTAATGTAAATGAATGGATTAAAATGTTTTAGGAGAAAATGTAGCTTTATGTTTTATGCATCGCATCATTTCTTCATTCGAAGAAATAATGTATTTGGGAGGATAAATTTTTAATCGTGTAGTAATAAATTAGGTGGATTTGATAGTCAATACGACTTTAAATGATTTTTGTGGGGTAAATAGTCTTGACTATATTTTTGTTATTACTGAGTGCTGTGGTTTTTAAATCATTAGTTGCTTTTTTACAGCAATGTATTGGAAAGCGTTAATTGAAGTAATATAAGTTTTTGGTGTGGATAGTGAGAGGTTGAGCCATTGTTTAAGTGCTGTCTAATTTGTTGTACCATTTAATGGTTTACAGGATATTTTTGTAACAAATTAAAAAGCGAGTTTCGAAAGCTCAGTCCACCATGGCGGAATCGGCCTAATTTAATTCATGTAACATAAATCAAATCTACCCACAAAAAATCAGTTAGATCTGTTATTGCCTTA
>CALPQG020000244.1 GCA_943325655.2 Bifidobacterium breve
TCCAGGAACGCCCTGGCCAAAGGAATACATTTTTGGCGGTTTGTTGCGAAATCGTACTTCCGCCTTTTACTATTTTTTTACCTTTTTTCTGGTTGCTTTTATAGGCATGGTATATTGCATCGACATCAAAGCCGTAATGTGTTTTAAAATGAGAATCCTCGGAAGCAATCACCGCCAAAGGCATCTTTGCTGAAATGTCTTCTAGGTTTTTCCATTTGTATTTCATTTTCACCTCTTCCCCATTAAAAACTTGTTGAACAACCCTAATCAACATTAGCGGAGTACAAAGTGGTGGGATAAATCGGTACAAAATGGTGAAACCAATGGTAGAAGTAAAAAAAAATATAAAAAAATATACCACCGCTTTTTTGATTTTTATCCAAATGGTAGCCTTAGCTCCAGCTGTTTTCTTTTTAGGTGTTCGTGTTGTTGTCGATTTTGCAGTAAGTACCTTTGCCAATTTTTAATTTCTTTTAATATTCAACTTACAAAAATATTACAGTTAATAAATATATCTCTAAAAAGCATACACTTTAATTTAAAACAACGAAAGCCAGCAATTGAATATGGCTGTAGCAATGATTATTTTTTTAACGAATTCAATTTGCCTACTTTAAAAGCTGCCGCTTCTGTAAGTAAAACTTAAAGCTCATGAGCAATAATATTATCAATTCTAGCCAATCAGTATTTTAAAACAAGCAACAGCAATAGTTGCCATTGGTGCTCATGAAGCTGATCAACACGGATTGCTAAGTATAAATCCCACAACTAAACGACAAAAAAACTACAAACCCCTATAATACTGTAAACTATCTTTCATTTGTGAGGCATTCACAGGGATTTCATAATTGGCTTTCCCGATATTTTCAAGCAAAGCAAATTGAACCACATTGTTCTCATTTTTCTTATCCTGCAGCGTATGTGTAATGATGGCATCCAAATCTGTTTCATGAATCGTCACTTTACCATATACACGCAAAAATGTTGCGGTGATTTCATTCAAATCTGTTTCAGCAATGAAGCCCAATTGTTTCGACAACCACGCTTCTACAATCATCCCCACTGCAATGGCTTCTCCATGCAACAGTCGTTTGCTTGGCAATTCCAGGTAAAAACTTTCAACGGCATGGCCAAGGGTATGCCCAAAATTCAATATTTTTCTCAAGCCTTTTTCTGTAGGATCGCTAGTGGTCACATAAGATTTGATCCCCACAGAATGTTTGATGATAGACGCCCAGTCAAAATCAGCTAAGTTCTTGGTTTTGATTTCATTCCAATGGTTTACATCGGCAATCAAACTGTGTTTCAATACTTCCGCAAAGCCGGAACGCAATTCTCTTTGAGGCAAAGTGTTTAAAAATATTGGATCAATCAACACTCCCAATGGTTCCTGAAACACCCCGATATGGTTTTTATAACCCATAAAATCAACTCCTAACTTCCCTCCTACACTCGCATCCACCATAGACAACAATGTCGTTGGAATTTGTGCAAAACGGATTCCTCTTTTGTAAGTAGCCGCACAAAATCCACCCATATCGCCAATCACTCCACCACCCAAATTCAACAACAATGCTTTTCTATCCAAGCCCATCTCAGTCATTTCAGACCAAATATGGGTACAGGTTTGCAGGTTCTTTGCTCCTTCACCACTCTTCACTTCTATCAAACCGTGGTTGGCAGGAAGTGCATTTTTGATGAACGGATAACAATGTTGTTTGGTATTTTCATCTACCAGCACCACCACTTTTGTACACGTATTGTTTTGCAAAAATGAAGTAATGGTAGCAGCAATGTTTTTACTGATATGAATGTATGGGGCTATTTCCATGCGTAATAATAAAGTTTTTCTAAAAGGTATTTTGGTAATAATTCTAGGGAAGTTGAATGAATTAAATGAATTGTATATGGATGATTCCACCGTGGCAGTTCGTGCTTTCACAACGCGCTTTTTTCTTAGTTGTAAAGCATTCATGATAGCATTAAAATTCTGACAACTAAGAAGTCCCGAGAAAATCGGGACGCAATCACTACCGCAAATTTACCGTTATCATGTAAGGTGCCACTATATTTATTTCATCTCTACAGCAGGATTTCCAAACACTTTTGCGCCATTAGGAACATTGGCAATAACCACCGAACCAATACCGATTTGTGCTTTTTTACCAATGGTAACACCACTTACAATCACTGCTCCTGACCCAATAAATGCTCCTTCGGCCACTTTTACTCCAGACCCAATAATGGCACCTGCTCCTACCTGTACAAATTCTTCCAACTCCGCATTGTAATCTACAATGGCACCTGCATTGATAATGTTATGGCTGCCAATTTTAGCATTGGTACCAATCACCACGCCTGAAGCAAACAAAGATCCATGACCTAAAATAGCGCTCGGCTCTATAGAAGCATTTTTATGGATGGCATTTACAGGCATTACCTTTCTCCCTTCCAACAAAGCTTCCACCAAGGACTTGCGAAACTTATTGTCATCATTGGCAACAAACACTTCTGCTTTGGGGCCAATCAACTCTATATAACTCTCATCATCAGTACTTCCCATCACAATCACATCATCAATTTCAGTGTTGTGAAGAGATTTATCATCATCCAATAAACAATACACTACAACATCGTTTGACTTAAAAATATCCAATGCCACTTGTCCTAGTCCTTTTGCACCAAATATAATTACTGGTTTTTCCATTTTTTGTATGTTTACATTTCTATGTGGAGAATTTATCGTTGTCAAGAAAATTCTCCGTTTTTTAACAGCTACAAATATAAGTGAATTAATGTCCTTAGAGTTGATTTAAGTCAAGGAATTTAATTTAAATCTTTACTAAAATACATAACCCAAAGTTTGTAGCTGTACTCTTAAATTACCTCTACCCCTAGAGTGAAATTAAAGAATTCACAGCTGTTACTGCCAATACATAGGCTTACTCTGTGTTCAATCATTCAATAGCATATTGTATTTCTGTTACTCGATAAAGAACAATTTATATTAAATACCAATTCCTATTTTTCCAATCCCTTAAAACAACTATCTTAGCAGCCTGGACACATTACCACCTTGTTGCAAAAAATACCATGAGCCAAAAGAATTTTAAAAGATATACCATTACCACTGCATTGCCTTATGCCAACGGACCTGTTCATATTGGACATTTGGCTGGCGTATATATTCCTGCCGACATTTATGCAAGATTTCTTCGTTCCAAAGGCGAAGATGTTTTGTTAATTGGTGGTTCCGATGAACATGGTGTGCCCATTACCATTCGCGCTAAAAAAGAAGGACTTACCCCACAACAAGTGGTTGACAAGTACCATGAAATCATCAAAAAATCATTCGAAGAATTGAATATCTCTTTTGATATTTATTCAAGAACTTCTTCAGAAACCCATGCCGAAACAGCGTCAGATTTTTTCACGCACATGCACAATGAAAACAAATTCATTGAACAGTTTACGGATCAGTTTTATGATGTCAAACACAACCAATTTCTTGCCGACAGGTATTTAAAAGGAACCTGTCCGCATTGTGGAAACACCAATGCTTACGGTGACCAATGTGAAAACTGTGGCACATCCTTGAGTGGCACAGATTTGATCAATCCTGTTTCGGCATTAAGCGGTGAAGTACCTATCTTAAAACCAACCAAACACTGGTTTTTGCCTTTGGATAAATATGAACCATTTCTTCGCAAATGGATTTTAGAAGACCACAAAGAATGGAAAGCCAATGTTTCGGGGCAATGTAAATCCTGGCTGGATGCGGGCCTTCACCCAAGAGCGGTAACCCGCGATTTGGATTGGGGAGTTCCTGTTCCTTTGGAAGAAGCAAAAGGCAAAGTATTGTACGTTTGGTTTGATGCACCGATTGGTTATATCTCTGCAACGAAAGAATTGTTCAAGCAAAAAAATAACCCAACAGGCTGGGAGAAATATTGGAAAGACGAAGATGCTAAACTGGTACATTTTATTGGTAAAGACAATATCGTATTCCATTGTATCATTTTCCCTAGCATGTTACATGCGCATGGAGGCTATATTTTACCAGAAAATGTTCCTGCGAATGAGTTCTTGAATTTAGAAGGAAATAAAATTTCTACTTCTAGAAATTGGGCCGTTTGGTTGCATGAATACTTGGTTGATTTCAAAGGCAAAGGAGACATTTTACGTTACGTACTTTGCGCTACAGCACCTGAAACCAAAGACAACGACTTTACCTGGAAAGATTTTCAGGCCAGAAATAACAATGAATTGGTTGCGGTATTTGGCAATTTCGTAAACAGGGCTTTGGTGCTTACCGAAAAATATTACAACAATATTGTGCCGGTCAAAGGAGAATTGTCTGATTTGGACAAAGATATTTTAGCACAACTGGCAGCATTTCCCAACAAAATAGCCAACTCAATTGAGCAATACCGATTCAGAGAAGCCTTGACTTTTCTGATGGACTTGGCACGTTTGGGAAATAAATACTTGGCCGAAACAGAACCATGGAAATTAATCAAAGAAGATGCGGAAAGTGTGAAAACCATCATGAACATTGCACTTCAAATCTCTGCTAATTTAGCCATCATGGTAGAACCATTTATGCCAGAAACTGCGGTTAAATTAAACCACATGCTGAACCTCGCTGCTTCTAAATGGACTGACGCA
>CALPQG020000245.1 GCA_943325655.2 Bifidobacterium breve
AGAGCAATGAATTGTTCGAATAGTCGGATTGCAAATCCTATGATACTACTTCCGAATTACAAATTCGGAAGAGCAATGAATTGTTCGAATAGTCGGATTGCAAATCCTATGATACTACTTCCGAATTACAAATTCGGAAGAGCAATGAATTACAAATTCGGAAGAGCAAAATTCGGAAGAGCTACTCCCATTTTTTATACCATTTATATCCCGCATAAATACTTAAGCCTACTAAAAGCCAGATGCCAAACCGAAGCCAATTGCTTTGGTTGAGTTCGGTCATCAAATAGATATTCGTCAGTAAGCCCAACAAAGGAATCAATGACCATTCAAAATAGATGGCTGCTACTGTTAAGGTAATTAATAGGTATATAAATATTTGTAAACCAATAGTCAAGTCAATTTTAGTGGCGTAAATAATTCCTCCAAGTACCAATAATAGAAATGGTAAATAATACCGACTGTTGAAATACATTACCTTGAATTTTGCCTGGTGCAATACAGAATCTTTTCGTTTCCAAAGCACGCCCGCGCAAACGATGGCAAAAGCAAACAAAGTACCGATGCTCGTTAAGTCTGTTACTTCGGTGAGGTTCATAAACAGGGCCGGAATTCCTACGACCAAACCGGTAACAATGGTAGCAAAAGAAGGCGTTTTGTATTTGGGATGAATGCTGGCAAACTTTTTTGGCAATAAGCCATCCCTGCTCATGCTCATCCAAATTCTTGGTTGACCCAATTGAAATACCAACAACACACTGGTCATGGCCACCAAAGCACTTACGCCAATGATGGCAGCAATGGTATTGAAGCCAATTTGTTCAAATACAAACGACAATGGATCTCCTACAGCCAAGGTATGGTAAGGTACCATGCCGGTGAGTACCAAGGCAATGGCGACATACAACACCGTACAGATACCCAAGGCATACAACATGGCTTTGGGTAAATCTCTTTGTGGATTTTTACATTCTTCTGCCGTGGTGGAAATGGCATCGAAACCGATATAGGCAAAGAATACAGCCGAGACACCTTTCATTACGCCACTAAATCCATTGGGTGCAAAGTTTACCCAATTGCTGGTATCTATATAAATGGCCCCGAATGCAATGATAAACAAGATGATGGCTATTTTAAAAATCACCATCGCATTGCTTGCCTGTTTGCTTTGATGAATGCCGATGTACACAATCCAGGTAATGAACACCGTAATGCCCAATGCAGGCAAATCGGCAATGAGTTTGAAGTTTCCAATGGTAGGAGCATTGCTCCAGGCTTGGTAAGCATATTGAATTTGAACAGGAATTTCACTGAGCAAAGTGCCCTGTTGCACGGCCATTAAATAGCTTTTATATCCTCTGGAGGCACTTAAATAATCGATGGAAAAATATTCAGGGAAATGAAAACTTGTACTGTTAAGCAATCCCGTAAAATAATCAGACCAGGAAATGGCTACGGCAATATTGCCAATGGAATATTCCATCAACAAATCCCAACCAATGATCCATGCAATGATTTCTCCGAAAGCTACTTTGGCATAGGTATAGGCACTTCCAGACAAAGGCACCGCAGAGGCAAATTCTGCGTAGCACAAAGCAGAAAATCCACAAGCCACCGCCGTAAAAATAAATAGAAAAATTACTGCAGGTCCACCATTGGTAGCGGCTGTTCCTATGGTACTGAATATTCCGGCACCGATTACTGCGGCTATCCCCATGGCTGTCAGGTCTTTTAAGCCCAGGCTTGCATGCAATTTTGAAGACTCTTGATCAATCATGGGTTAAACTTCATTAAATTTTCACTAAAAACAAAAAAAGAGATTTGTGTTTTTCAATAATAAAGTAGTATTTTTAGAGTCTTTAAATACTGAAAAGGAGGTTACCTTAGGTAGACTGAAAAGTATACAGGATACCTTTTGTTCAAAAGATCCCTCATATTATAAATTGCTTGTTTATGCAAATGTTGAAAAAAATAGTTCTCTTTTTTGTGTTATTGTCTAGTGAAACGCTTGTTTTTGGGCAGGGAGAAGCAAATATTTGGTATTTTGGCGAACAATTAGGGTTAGATTTTTCAACATCTCCTCCTACGCAAATCCCGGGAATAACTGGGGTGCCCAATAATGATAATATAATGGAAGCTTGTGCTAGTATATCGAATGCTTCTGGTCAAATTCTGTTTGCTGTAAGTGCTCAAAATATATATCACTCAGATTTGACAATAGCAGGTACTTCTACTGGAGTTACTTTCTCAACGGCTCAAGGAACAATGATTACTCCTAAACCTGGATCTCCAAATCAATACTATTTAACTGTACTTCCTTTTGGAACTACAGCTTGTACTTCTGCTCAACCAGTTTATCGCCAAATCACAGTAAATGGTGCTACTGGGAAGAATATATCAAATTTAGGGCCTGAAATTCAATTGCCTAATAATGACGTAACACAAGGTCAAATGATTTTACCTAAAGCTGATAATTTAGGTAATCTAACTGGCGACTATTGGTTAGTTCTTCATGAGAGAGATTCTGACAACTTTTTTGTTTATACAATCTCTCAAACAGGTATTACACTGTCAAAAACGGTGTCTGCTGGTCCAAAAATGGCTTGTAATCCTTCTTCAACATCTGCTGATTTTATTTCATATTTTAAAGCAAACTTCTGTTATAATCAATTTGCTTATTCTTATAATGGAGATGTTCATTTATTTGATTTTGATATTAATACAGGTGATATCGTTTTTAGAGATACTAAAGCTGTTGTAGATGCTTATGGATTAGAGTTTTCTAAAAACGGAAAATATTTATATGTGAGTACAGGTACACAGTCTGATCGACCTAAAAATGTTTATTCTCTCCCTGTAACTCCTGGAGGAGCAGGATCAATGTTAGGGAATGAAGTCCAAATAGGGTCTTTAGAAGGGGGACAAAATGGAGGTAATTTACAGATGGGGCCTGATGGGATTATTTATGGTGCTTCTATGAATTCTTGGGGAGCTGGTTGGAATGGTAAAGATTATTTAGCTGCAATTTTGAATCCTGAAGCTGGTGGTTCTTCATTTAATCAAAAATATATTACCTTTAACACTACAACTCAAAATTTGGCAATGGGCTTGCCTTCATTTATTACTTCTTTGGTTTCAAGTATTGCATCAATAAAAGTGGGCACAGGTAGTTTAGCCACTTCACAAATTTGTGTAGACAAATCAACTACTATGGATATCACTTTACAAGGAGGAATGTCTTCCACTGTTAGTAAAGATAAAGCCAAATGGGAAATAGGAAATCCTGTTACTTCTACTTTTTATGGTAATAGTTATGTCAATAACTTTAATACGGTAGGTAAAATTCCAATCCAAGTTACTGTTTGGGATCAGTGTGATAATCCGAAGACACTAAGAGATACGATTAATGTGGTAGATTATTTTATTGCTGATGCAACCCAAGCTTGTGATGCCTCTTCAAATCCTATTTTAACAGGGACTTCAAATACAACCGTTGGTGGTAGTTATAAATGGTATGATAAAGATCCAAAAGTGGGTGGAGTTTTACTGTCTGTTGGAAATACTTTTAACGCATTTGGTAAAACTTCTGTTTGGGTTGAACCTGCAGGAGTAATTTCAACAACTGCCACTATAAATGATAATAGAACCCCTAGAAATGGTGAATCTTCATTGGGAGGCATCCCTTCAATTGTTATGCCCGGTGCTGGTCTAATCAATTCATTCAAATTTGGTTATTTTACTAATGATAATAATATTTCGGGAACCATGACTTTTAAATTGTTTGATGCTAGTAATGTTCAAATAGGTTCTACTCAAACAATAACAATTTCAACTTCAATTCCTGGTTTTCAAACAATATCGCCTTCAGGTTGGTTTGTACCAGCGGCAGGAACATATACAGTGAAAGTAACAGGCACATTACCTACTGGGAATTGGAGTAGAATAATGGATGCAGGTGGAACTGTTTATCAAGGTTCATACGCTTCCAGTGGAGTAACTATTAATAGTGAAGTGACTCATGGATATAATATATTATTAATAACAGAAAAGCCTCAATTATCTTGTGTTACAGGTAAAACTATTACTATTACTCCTTGCTGCACACCCCCTAAATTACTTACCCTACCTGTAAATGACACTAAATGTGTTGGTGCGGCGGCGAGTTTGGGAACGTTTACTTATGATGTTACAGCACCCAACCCAGTAGCACTAAACACGCAAGTCTTGCGTTGGGAAAAAGTGGTGAAGGCGGTTGATACTACGGCAAGTGTTGGTTTAAAAAAGATAGCGAACATAACCACTACTTTTGGTATTGCCGCGGTTGCCTTGGCCGATAGTGGTTGGTACAGAGCAGTAACATCTTTGAAATCTTCACCATACGTTCCTGCTACAGATACTTTGTGCAAAACCTATACGCCATGGACAAAATTAACGGTCAATCCAACCCCAGCGACGCCAACCATTACGTCTAATTTAACACCGAGTACGTCTTTTGCGTATTGTGCTGGTATGACTATGGCCTTAACAGCGGCAACGACTACAACAGGAACGGCGACTTGGACTTGGGTAACCAAACAAGGAACGTCTACTACGGCTACCAATACTGCCAACAAAACAGGCATTACCTCCTCAGAGGCGGGTTTGTATGAAG
>CALPQG020000246.1 GCA_943325655.2 Bifidobacterium breve
ATGCTCTGTACCAGAACCTAAATTAGTAGCTATTTATGAAGCATTAAATTATAAACAAAAACATAAATTTGTAGTCCTGAAAATCCCACATCGAAACATTAAAGAAGTAGGTAATCAGTATTTTAGATGCTAATTACTGCAAGTTGGGTTAATGAACCCTAAAAAATATAAAAAAACTATCCTTTAGATGGATACTTTTGATATTCTCCAATCACATTAACCTACAATAAATCATCTAGAACCAATATTAATGGTTTTAAAGCAGCCCCTATTTAAACTTTGTTTTTCGTGAATATAGACGTTGAGGTAACGTTCTTCAGTACTTCCACAGTAATCGGTAAACTGTAAGGTAAATGCACTGCTTTTGCTTATTTTTTCAGTGATAGTACTTGCAGTACTTTGTAGTAAGGTGTCATTTTTTAAATATTGTAATTTATAACCTACATTTGGTGTAGGGACTGCTAGGGTATATTCCTCTCCTTTACAAACTGTTGGCTCTTTAGTTGGTAGAGTAGGCTCATAACTTGGCATAAGGATGATTGATTTACGCCGTCTAGGAGAAGAATATTTATGAAACCAACTGACTTATTCTAAGATTATTGTTACATAACCTTTTACAAATTGATTAAATCCACTTACTTGATTTAGGGTAATGACATAATAATATGTGCCTGCTTCCTGTAGTTGTCCGCTGTCATTTGTACCATCCCAAGGTACTAAAGCTGTTCCTGGAATATAGTGTACCAATACTCCCCAACGATTAAACAAAACGATATCTGCATTTGGAAAATCTTCTATACCAGTAATTTTCCAAGTATCATTATGGCCATCCCCATTTGGGGTAAAGACATTATCAGGATTTAAAGAACAATATTTAATTTTGAATGTTTTAATCGTGTCACCAATTTTACAACCATCATTATAAGCACTTAAGCGAACAATTTGCTTACCTTCTGAAGGGAATTTGTAGTTTGCGTTAGGGCTATCAGCAGTTGAATTTAAACTGTCTCCATTATTTACCATTTTCCATCCCCAAGAAGTTACTGATTCTTCGTTTGATACCTGAGTGGGAAGCAATAAAGTACTGTAACTTAAACAAGTATCTCTTTTATCAAAGTCTATTTTAACATGTTCTTTTGAAGTCAAAATAACGCTATCTAAAGATGTATGGTTACACGCATCGGTATAGCCAACACTGATTTTAGTTGTTCCTTTAGATACAGCAAAAGTTGTCTTATTTAAGGAATCTATTGTTTTAACATCATTCACATACCACTCGTAATGTCCAATTGATTTGCCGTTTGCATATCCGTAAGGGAAATTTCCTGCATCAATTTCCATACTATCTCCAACACATAAGCTTCCTCTATTTGAGCCAAGTTCTAGTACAGTTGGTTTTCTTACGATAACTTTAACAGGTTTTGAATTGCCGACACAAGCCTTGTTGCTGGTAGTATAAGCCGTCGGAATAACAGTGTATGTAACAAATTCTAAGGTAGTGTTACTGTTTGAAAGTGATTGACTAATTGAATCGCCTGAACCTGGTTGTACAACACCAGTGATAGTTGATGGAGCTACCGCAGTCCAAGTATAGGAGGTTGGCGTGAAATTAGAAAGAAACCGAATTGAAGTAGTTGAACCACTACAAATTGCAGTAGAGTTGTTTATTATATTTAAAATTGGAATTTTAGTTACGTCTACTATTACAGAATCTTTTATGGTTTTATTAGCGCATTTATATTTATCTAATAGCTCAATAATTTTGAAACTACTCGTTTGTTGTGGAGATATAGAGATACTGTAAGGGCTAGTAGTGATTCCCGAAATAATTTGATATCCTGATCCTCCATCATAGGTAAGTTTATAGGGCGCAATACTTGTGTTTGTGAAGGTAATTGTAATTGGCGTTTGATCACCATAACAAATTCCAGCAGCACCATCGATAGTCACAGAGGAGACAGGCAATAATTGTACATTGGCTGTGCCAAGTAATTTAGTTGCAACACAGCCATTGTCATCAGTTAGTCCTACTGATGTATAACTTCCATCAGATGGACTTGATATAATGTATTTACTAGATGTTTCAATTACCGTTTTAGAGGTAGTTCCGTCAGAATAGGTTAAATTATAAGGAGGAGTACCCGTTAAGTTGATATTTACTTTAGTTGGAATATCTCCATAACAAGCTGTACCACCACCTGTTACGATAGCGGTTGGTAATTCATTTACGATTATAGTAGCAGAGCCCGATACAGTACCGGTACATTTATCATCGCTTACAGAAACCATAGTATAACTTCCTGATTTATCAATGTTCGGTATAAGCAATGGATTTGAATTCGTAGTAACCGAAATTGCTGTTCCTCCATCTTTTTTATAACTTACATTCCAAGGAGCTGTACCATTAAAAGCAATGCTTACGCTTGCTTTTGTACCATCAGCGCAGAAGGTTTTATTTCCAGACATTGTAGCAGAAGCAGGACATAAACATGATTTGTCCAAATTTGAAATAGTGATAGGGTCACAATTTCTAGCATCAGTTATATTTAAGGTGGTTAATGTTCCTGAAACTATCATGGCACTTGTCCATTGATTGCCGACGAATGATCCTTGTGCTCCAGTAACCTGATAAGTCGCAGCATCTCCACCAACAATATCCATTGTGATGAAATATTTATTACTATTGTCACAGATCAATTTCAGCTTGCTGGTATCAGGTTTTACATAAGCAGCAATGGTACCCGATCCACTTAAGTCTATCAATCTGCCAATACAATGAGCATCATTGATAGCCGACAATACATAGTTTCCGACTGTATTGGCAACATAAGTATAAGGATTGGCTGTAATACCAGTAATGGTTTTATTTCCCATTGGCTCTACTACTGTAAAGTCCCAAGGTGATTTTCCTGTAAAATTGATGTTTAAATTTGCGCTTTCTTTTCCGACACAGATAGTACTAGATCCAGAGATGATGGCTGTAGGGAAGTTATTATAAATCACTGCGGCTGAACCATTAGCTGAACCAGTACAATTTTTATCTTGTACTTTGGTGAGTTTGTATTCTCCCTTTGAAGAAGAAGCAAATGTATAAGGACTACTTACTATTCCGGTAATAGCTTGTGCTACACCTCCATCAACCGTGTATTCAATGTTCCAAGGAGAATCTCCCTCAAGAGTAACAATTAAATTGGCTTTCGTAACACCATCATTACAAATCGTACCACCACCACTCAGTACACCATCAGCAGGACATGAACAAGTTTTAAAAAATGATTCTGTATAAGGATTGCAGTTATTCACATCATTAACTGTAATTGCTGTACTAACACTTTCGGTCATAGGATTGCTTGTCCATTTATTGCCAACCAAGGTGCCAGTTGCACCAGTAATGAAGTATGAACTTGCATCACCATGGAGGATATCAAATGACAACGTATAGGTGGTCAAACTAGTACAAATTCTGGTGACATTGCTTATTGTAGGAGAAGTTTTATAGCTAATCGTTACCGTTCCAGAAACTGTTCCAGCACATTTTGCATCATTTACAGATAAGACTTTGTAAGCGCCATCTAATGATTCATTGATAATCAAAGGAGATGAAGCAACTCCGTTTGAAGTTATGGTGGAACCATCAGGTTTTTGATACACCAAGTTCCAAGGAGCTGTTCCAGTTAATGCGATAGTTAAGGGTGCATTTCCAGTATTATCACAAATAGCACCTGTTCCAGAAATACTGGCTGTTGGAAGTACATTTTCTATACTAGTAGTTTTAGTAGAAGTAGCCTCACATAAGTTTAAAGTAACTTTAACCGAATAGTCGCCTAACAAAGCGTTGTTATAGGTATTATTAAAGCTTGCTGCTCCAAGACTAAGTCCTGATTTGAACCATTCATAAGTAGCCCCAGCTACAGAAGTCGCGGTTAAATTTACGCCAGAATTTCCCGCACAATACTCTAAAAGTGTAGAAGTGATTGTAGCCAATGGCAATGGTTTTTTAGTAACAGGAGTAGCAGTCAATGTAGTGACGGTACAGCCTTTAGTTACTTTCATTGTCCAGTTTCCTTCAAGCGCATTGGCGAGGGTATTGGTTGTAGTCGTATTTATTAAAAGACCTTCCAAGTACCATTCATAACTTGCCCCAATGCCTTGATCTTTCGCGGTAAGGGTTATGCCATTCGTTCCCTCACAATATTTTAAAGCTTCACCCAAGGTGGTAATTTCAGCATCAGGTAAAGGAGTTTCTGTAATGGTTATAATGGCAGATGTGTTATTACATCCATGAAGTACTGTTTTCAAAGTCCAATCGTCAGCAAGGACATTGTTAATCGCTAAACTAGTGCTTTCAGCTCCTTGAGAAATTCCTTTTTTGAACCATTCATAAGTTGCACCAACACCAGCATCAGAAGCGGTTAAAGTAACCCCATTCGTTCCTGAACAATAGGACAAGGCGCTCGAAGTAATAAGTGCAATTGGTAAAGGTTTTTCTACGATGGTGAACACTACAGAAGTATCTTCACATCCATTTAAATTCACTTTTAATTTCCAATCTCCAGCTAATGAATTGTTGTGAGTCAATCCAGTTCCAACACTTAGGTTATTTTTATACCACTCATAAGTAGCCCCTGAAACTGATTGTGCCGTTA
>CALPQG020000247.1 GCA_943325655.2 Bifidobacterium breve
AAGGGTTCACTAGAAAAACCAAATTAAAAGCATCAACTTTTCATATTTCCAAAGCAAAAGTGCCTGTTTTAAATCAAGAAGCCTATTTAATTCAAATTGATGCTGAGCATGTAAATTCAGGTAAAATCACTGAAAAGTTTTCAACCCCAAACCAAGGCAATAAACAGGACTTCAATAACATGAAACTGGAACGTGAAGTTGACTTACATATTGAAAAGCTAGTGAAAGAACACCAAAAACTAAGTCCTCATGAAATCATGACCATTCAATTAGCAACCTTTCAAAAACACCTAGAAAATGCTTTGGCGATTGGAATGCATGATATTATTTTTATTCATGGCATTGGAAATGGCACGTTAAAAAATGAAATTCACAAAAAACTAAGCAAAAATAAAGACATCAAATTCTTTCAGGATGCCCATAAAGAAAAATTTGGTTTTGGTGCTACATTGGTTCAGATTACTTAATTTATAGTTTAGCATTTTCGGTTTAGCGTTCTGATTTGAAATGAAAAACATTCAATATTCAACATTCAAAACGCAACACTTGTTTAAGTACTCAACTCTTCACTCAACGACTATGTATTGAAATAGTCATCGACTTCCGCGTACTTAAAAACCATTCAAAACAAGCAAGGGTATGTGCGTGTGGAAAGCCATCAATGTGGCATTGTCCTGATGAAACAATTTATTTTCTGTACCTAAAGTATGTGTCATAATGATTAGGCTTAAATTATTCATTTCATTGATTTCATTAACGATAGTCTCTTCATCTGAAAATGAAAGTAAAAAATTAATTTTTGACATTCCTGCATCAGCAAGTACTTTTCCCAAATGGGCTTTGGCTTCATCAAAATATTCCAAGTCAGCTTTTGTTCTCCCAATTATTGAAAGATTTGAATTAAATCGCAGGCATATTTTTTTAATTTCTTCTAAGGTTGCTGGCGCAATTTTCTCCTCATAATTATGTACCCAAAGGCAATGCTCAAACTTTTTAAATTGTCCTTCAATAGGAATAATAAAAATAGGTTTATTGATTTCCTGAATGGCAGTAATGGCATTACTTCCCATTAAAATTTCGGTGAGTTTACTCGATCCGGTTATTCCCATAACCACATAATCAACTTCTTTTTCATCAATTACTTCCTGAATGGCGTCAACAACTTTTCCATTGTAAATATAGGGTTCAAGATGCGCTTGATACGGATAATCGGCGATCAGCGTGCTGTTTTCAGTTATAAAGTCATCAATACTGGCACGTTCTAAAATAGGTTCAGCCAAGGCCACAGACAAAGAAGACAGCATAAATGGCCTTTGGTAAGCATGTAAAAGAATGACATGCTCATCCAGGTATTTGGACAACTCAAATGCAAATTCAGTTGCATTGACAGCTACTTCTGAAAAATCAGTTGGAACAAGAATCGATTTCATAAAAATAAAGTAAAAATGAAATTAACGAAACAAATTTAGACTAAAAAAAAATTGGTAATGATGATATAAATCAAACAATATCATGATTCATTCAAGCAAAAATTTCACGCGAAGACGCAAAGGAAAAAACGCGCAAAAGTATTGTAGGATTATCAAACTTATTTGATGGCTTTTCTCGCAAAGACATTGATATTTAAGTAATAAAATATTGACTTGATTCCTTCTTAGCGCACTCTTTGCGTGAAATTTTAAATGATTGTTAATACTACAATGACAAAATTTCAATTCAAGTTAGTTGTTAACAAAAGTAATTATTAGCCCAGAAAATCATCTCGAACCCATTTTCCCCTAAAAAGCCCTATTTATTCCAATCACATACCTGTATTGTACATAATCAGGTGAAATAGAAGGCGTTGAATTCAGAAACAAAGGAATATCAAAACGAATGGTTAATGGTTTTACATTCAATGGACCAAACTTATACGTCACGGCTGTTCCCACACCTGCATTGATTTTGAAATCTCCAAGCAATTGCTGGTTTGAAGTGGTATTGTAAGTCAACACACCCATATCTGTAAATATGTAGGTATCGACTTTAAAATTTTTGGTGTATTTATATGGTTTGATCTTGATAAATCGGTCAAAGTCCAACTCCATATTGAAACCAGCTCCTGAATTCCCGGCATTGTTGTAATAAATGACACCATCCTTTTCTACAGGCACCACATACCCAGCCAAACCCCTAATATTCAAGCCACCACCAGCTTGAAAATGATTGACATTGTTAGCAAAACCTGTCCATTGTTGCGGTACAAAACCTGCAGCACGCGTATACTTATTTCCATACATGGTTTCAGGAGAAGCACCAGCCATATACAGTTGACTTTCAGCCGGAACGCCTCCCATGCCTAACCTTGCCATCAACCTTGTTTTGAATTCAAACTTCCCTAAATTATTGTTGTTCAAAGAAGTCAATTGCAAATAAGAATAATTAAAATCACTCTTCAGTCCAGGAACCCTCAAGTCCAAATTTATCCTGCCGTTCCCTTTTTCATAAGTATAATTGCGCTCTACGCCAATATTCAAACTGCTGTTTAATTTTTGCAACGACCATTGAGAAGGATAAATCAAATACAAACTATCAGATTTATTCGCTCTATACATAAAATCATGGTTGATAAACACCTTGGTATATCGCGGATTGTAATTGTCCTGCTTGCGAAAAATTTTCTCCAAACCCAGACCACCTTTTTGCAAACCTACATTTGAAATGGCATAAGCATTGAAATACAATTGTTGCCAAACGGCTTTCAAGTTATGACGAACCGTCAAACTACAAGACACAGGATTGTTTAATTTTCGTTGAGCGTCAGTGAAATATGTTCCTTGCAATAACCTTGAATTGTACCAGACATTGGCCGAATACACATTGTCAACTCCCATATAATTTCCGTTGGCATGCACGCCAAGCTGAACACCGTCAAAGGCATTGTACCATACATCAGGACGAATAAAATTCTCCTTCTTTTCCCATTTAGGAACATTGGCTACGCGTGAATCAAAACGAAACACATTGCTTCCATGCAATTGGTTGTTGGTTAAATCGATGTCTGCCATAAAATGATCCGGATCAATCTGAACATTTTTAATCTTCCCAGGAATCGTCACCAAAGCCTTGTATTCAGGCGCCAACAAATCCCAACCGTACCATTTTGGAAGCACCGTTGCTTTCGTATTTTTCACGAACCAGGTATTCGGAATATGGTATTTGTAAACAATCCCATTGTCAGTAGTCACTTCAAAATCAAGTGGCATTTGCATCCTGCCTTTCCTTAAAAAGGTGATTTCATATTGGTCTTCTACACCCGTTTTTTTACACGATTTAATGGCGTAATCAATGGTTTTGGTCGTTTCAATCCATTGGTCAAAAAACCAATTGAGATCTGTTTTGGTAAATTCAATAATACACTGCCTGAAATCTTCAGGATATGGATGTTTGAATTTCCATTTGTCAAAATAATCTTTCATGGCATTTTGAAACAACTCCTCTCCCAGCACATAACGCAGGTTATACAACATCACCCCTGTTTTGTAATATACCAAACCATAACTTCCACCATGACGAACAGCGCCTTCAAACTGAGAAGAATGCGTATTTAAAGTATGGTCATAGCCCGCGTAAACTGTGAGCATGTAGGGATAATACAAACTTTCATAACGTGTATCTAAAGAATCAATAAAACGTTGTACATATTTATTGGCAGACAATTTCTGACGCTTGTGGCCTTCGATTTTTTCCATAGACCAAACCTCCAAGAACTGGGTAAAGCCTTCATCCATCATGGCGCGATACGTTTCATTGCTTCCCACCATGCCATAAAACCACATGTGTCCAATTTCATGTGCCAGCAATTTTTGATGGTTTGGGTAAATGCCATTGTCCAAAGTAATCATCGGATATTCCATGCCATCCTGTGCATCGGCTGCAATAATTTTTGGCCAGGCATACATGCCGATATCAGTTGAATACGTTTTAATTACCTCTCCCATAAACCAAGCAGTAAGTTGCCATTTGGACGCATGCGGTTCCTGAGCCAATGCAATACACTTGATACCTTTCCATTCTACTTCTCCAATTCTATACAAAGGATCAGCGGTGAAGGCAAAATTATGTACATTTTCAGCATGGTAAATCCAAGTTTTGGTTTGTCCTTCTACACGAGGAATCACAATAGAAGGCGCAGAATTAAATGGTTTGTCTTTGAAATTTTTGATATCCAATTTCGCCCTTAAAGAATCAGGCATTACCTCTGCCCTATTTTGCAAATCTCCAGTGGCTTGAACGACATAGTTGTTTGGAAAAGTTAAGGCAATATCAAACACCCCAAAATTGGAATAAAATTCTTTGTCGAGGTGTTGGTCTGTCGTCCAGCCAAACTTTGCATCATACACACAAATACTTGGATACCAATGTACCCCATCAAATTGTTTGAACCCAAAACTATCCAGTTTTTTCATTCTACGACGAATAGAACCTTTGTCAAAATAGGTTTTAAACTTCATCGTCACGGTCAAATTGCTGTTTGATTTTAACGGCTCATTTAAAAAAACTTTTAATATCGTATTGTCCAACTCTGTTTTAACCAAAGCACCA
>CALPQG020000248.1 GCA_943325655.2 Bifidobacterium breve
AAATTGGCGTAAAAACCATTTTCTATTTTAGCCAATGCCTCATGACTTCCATGTTCATGAATTGTACCTTCGCTAAACACAAAGATGGTATCGACATGACGAATGGTCGACAAGCGATGCGCAATAATAATGGTAGTTCTGTTGACCATCAAATTTTCCAAGGCTTGTTGTACCAATACTTCTGATTCGTTATCGAGTGCGCTGGTAGCTTCGTCCAAAATCAATATTTTAGGATTTTTTAGAATGGCCCTGGCAATGGCAATGCGTTGTTTTTGTCCACCCGAAAGTTTGATACCACGGTCGCCAACTAAAGTATCAAAACCTTCCGGAAAGCTTTTGATAAAATTCAGGGCATTGGCTTGTGAAGCCGCATGGATAATTTCTTCCTCTGTAGCGGTAGGTTTTCCATAAAGGATATTTTCTTTGATGCTTCCTCCAAACAAAATTACTTCTTGCGGAACCACGCCAATACTATTTCTCAAGGTAGCCAAATCAATGTCATTGATATTTTGTTGGTCAATATTGATTTGACCTGCATTGACCTCATAAAACCGCAGTAACAATTGCATGATGGTTGATTTTCCTGCACCACTTTGGCCCACCAAAGCGATTTTTTGACCTTGTGCAATGTCAAAAGTTATTCCTTTCAACACTTCCATTTCAGGTCGTGAAGGATAAGCAAAACGGACATCATTAAAACTAATTGCTCCAACAGCCACTGTAGTGGTGGTTGCCTGATGTTCCAAAGAAATTTCACCCTGTTCAGTGAGCAATTCAAAAAGCCTTTCGGAAGCGCCAATGGTTTTTTGAAGTTGGCCATATATTTCCCCAATACCACCTACGGAAGCACCAATAAAAGTAGTATATATGATAAATGAAGTCAAAGCGCCAACACTCATTTCATTGGCGGCTACTAATTTAGCGCCATACCAAAGCACCCCCACTATTCCACCAAAAATGGCCAAGATGACAAACGACACAAAAGCACCTCTCAACCTTGCACCATGAAGTGAATTCTTCACCACTTTGTCCAAAGCCTCATTGTACCTTCTGATTTCAAACCATTCATTTACAAAAGCTTTGACCATGGATATGGCCTGAAAAGTTTCTTCTACGACAACATTGGCTTCGGCGAGTTTATCTTGTGTAGCTTTAGAAATTTTTCTTAATTGTTTCCCGAAAACAAAAGCGACTACTATTAGTATAGGAAACGTACCCAGCATAAAAAGTGTAAGTTTTGGAGAAGTATAAAAAATAATTCCAATACCCACAAAAAGCGTTACGATTTGACGTAAAAATTCGGCGAGGGTAATGGAGATAATATCTTGCAACAAAGCCACATCTGCTGAAATCCTACTGGTCAATTCTCCGACCCTTCTTTTTTCAAAAAAAGGAATAGAAAGGGTCAAAAGCTTCTGGTAAAGGGCTTTTCGGATATCAGCCATGGAGCGTTCGCTCACCAGCGAAAACAACCAGATGCGCATAAAAGAAAAACCTGCTTGCACCAAAAGTACGCCTATCAAAATAAAAGCAATGCCATTGATGTCATGAATAAAAAAATTATTTTTTTTCAAACTCGCATCGATCAATTTCCCGGTAGCAAAAGGAAAAATCATGGTGGTCACACTCGACAAAACCAAAAACAGCAAGCCGATAATAAAGTACGATTTATAAGGCAAAATATACCTGAAAACAAATAACGTGTTTTTTAATCCTGCTTTGGTAATCTTTTTCTTGTCCTCTTCACTCACTGGTTCACTATTCCTAAACCCTTTTTTTGCCATGGCCGTATGCTCTATATTAGTTTACAAAACTAACTTTTTTTTGCATTTCTTATCTTGAATGTTTCTAAAGTTTATCATGATTCTTGTGTTTATGCATAATCATGATATATTTGTAAAAATATGGACATCTCTGCTCTGTTTACATTATTAGGATTAACACAATTATTATCCCTTACGATTATGGAAATTGTATTAGGGATTGATAATGTGATTTTTATATCCATACTTACCGGTAAGCTTCCCAAAAAAGACCAGGGCAAGGCTAGAACCATGGGATTGAGCATGGCTTTAATTTTTAGAATTGGTTTATTATTTGGCATTTCCTGGATAATAAGTTTACAAGCACCGCTGTTTGCCCTGGAAGATTTGGGAATTGATTACGATTTCAGTCTTTCTGGAAGAGACCTTATCTTATTATTTGGAGGATTATTTTTAACCTATAAAAGTGTAGGTGAAATTATGGAAAAATTTCATCCTGAAGAAATTGATGAAGATGAAGATCAAAAAGGGATGTCACTTCCAGCAGCCATTGCTCAAATTGTATTGCTCGATATCGTATTTTCTATAGATTCAATACTTACTGCGGTAGGTATGGTTGACAATGTATACATTATGATTGGCGCTGTAATTATTGCTTTAATGATTATGTTGTCATTTTCAGGAGCCATCAGTGATTTTGTGAATGACAATCCAAACATCAAAATGTTAGCACTTTGCTTCTTGGTATTGGTTGGATTTAAATTGGTAGCGGAAGCTTTACACCAACACATCGAAAGTGGTTATTTATATGCTCCAATAGGATTTTCTATTGTGGTAGAAACCTTGAATATGCTTGCCAAAAAATCTGAAGAAAAGAGAGCGGCGAAAGAAAATGAACACAAAGTTTAATATTAATTGATATAAAAAATGAAAATTGCTGTTGTCGGTACTGGTTATGTTGGCTTGGTTTCTGGAACATGTTTCGCGGAGACTGGCAATACAGTTACATGTGTAGACATAGACCAAGCCAAAGTTGAAAAATTGCAATCAGGCAAAATCACGATTTACGAACCAGGATTGGAAAATCTTTTTCATAGAAATGTGACCAATGGCAGGTTAAAATTTACCACCAATTTAGAAGAAGGCATCAAAGATGCAAAAATAATTTTTCTTGCACTTCCAACGCCCCCAGGTGGTGACGGCGCTGCTGATTTATCTTTTATTTTAAAAGTGGCCGATGATTTGGGAAAAATCATGACCGACTATAAAGTGATTGTAGATAAAAGTACTGTACCGGTAGGCACTGCTGAAAGGGTAAGAGCTGTAATTGCAAAAAATGCAAAATTTGAGTTCGACGTGGTTTCTAATCCTGAATTTTTAAGAGAAGGGGTTGCCATAGATGACTTTATGAAACCTGATCGTGTGGTGGTAGGAACCAATTCTGAAAAAGCACAAAAATTAATGAACGAGCTTTATGCTCCTTATGTCCGTCAGGGAAATCCAATTATTTTTATGGATGAAAAATCTGCGGAGATGACCAAATATGCAGCCAATTCATTCCTAGCAACAAAAATTACGTTCATGAACGAAGTGGCTAACCTTTGCGAATTGGTTGGTGCTGACGTAGATGCAGTAAGAAGAGGCATTAGCTATGACGAAAGAATTGGTAAAAGATTCTTATTTCCTGGTATTGGCTATGGCGGAAGTTGTTTTCCAAAAGACGTTCAGGCTTTGGTAAAATCTGCGGCAGATGTGAATTACGATTTCAAAATATTGAATGCCGTAATTGATGTCAATGAAAAACAAAAAACAGTATTGATTCCAAGAATCTCAGATTTCTTTAAAGGAGATTTAAAAGGCAAAACTTTTGCCCTATGGGGATTGGCGTTCAAACCCAATACCGACGATACCAGAGAAGCCCCAGCCTTGTACATCATTGAAGCTTTATTGGCTGCAGGTGCAAAGGTAAAAGCTTACGATCCTGAAGGAATGGAACATGTGAAACGTCAAATTGGGGAGACCATTACTTTTGGAAGCAATCAATATGAAATTCTTGAAGGCGCCGATGCGTTAATCATCGCTACTGAATGGAATGAATTCCGTACTCCAGACTTCGATTTATTGGCTTCAGGTCTAAAATCAAAAGTAATTTTTGACGGAAGAAATGTATACAGTTTAGACAAAATGAAAGAACTAGGTTTTACCTATTATAGTATTGGTAGAGAAACTGTTTTATAAGTGATGAGTGTTGAATGTTGGGTGTTCAGTATTGATTCATATCAAACTGTGAACCGATAACTGATAACTGATAACTAACAAATTATGGCAAGAAAAAGAGTATTGATCACAGGTGGCGCAGGATTTTTAGGGTCTCACCTTTGTGACAGGTTTATCAAAGAAGATTATCATGTCATTGCAATGGATAACCTGATTACAGGTGATTTGCGCAATATTGAGCATTTATTCAAATTAGAAAACTTCGAGTTTTATAACCACGATGTTTCTAAATTTGTACACGTTGCCGGAGAATTAGATTATATCTTGCATTTTGCTTCTCCAGCAAGTCCGATTGACTATTTAAAAATACCGATACAAACCCTTAAAGTGGGTTCATTAGGTACACACAATTTGTTAGGCTTAGCCAAAGCAAAAGGTGCTCGTATGCTAATTGCGTCTACTTCTGAAGTGTATGGTGACCCAACGGTGCATCCACAACCAGAAGAATATTGGGGAAATGTAAATCCTATTGGACCTCGTGGCGTGTATGACGAAGCCAAAAGATTTCAAGAAGCCATCACCATGGCTT
>CALPQG020000249.1 GCA_943325655.2 Bifidobacterium breve
CCGAGCAAATGGCCAATGCATCTGTCGATTCAACATAGGTCGTTTCCGTTTTGAAAAGTGAAAATTCAGGGGCAGCCTCAGTCGCATGGATATAAAAAATACCCTGATTCATTTCTTGAAACTTCAATTGAAACATTTCCCATTTGGCAGCCAAATCAAGTGATTGATAGCCCAATTCATCAAAGTAGTTTATGAGTTGTTTGTCGAACGTGGGAATAAATTGTTTCAAATCGCCATTTAACAATTCAAAATGTGTTTTAGACAAGTCATACGTTTTAGACAACTCTTTCAACTTGATGGTCAAATCATTGGGCATACTGTGGTGTAACAATTCAGTAGCAATACCATTTTCAAACAAAACAATATTTGCCCTGCTCCCATGCATTTTAAAAAGCAATTGTTTGTTGCCGCTCAACTCTAGGTGAAAACTTCTTTCATTGGTGTGTTGCACCACTTTCATTACTTTACAACCAATGGCATTTTTAAACAAATCAGCACTGTTTCGTTTGGCCCGGTGAAATTCTTCTGTAAATGACAGGCAGGTTAAAAAATTTCTCAAATGCGCCTTGATATAAAAATCCTTATTGGGTTTTGCAAAACCCAATACCAACTCATCCTTGCTTTGCGTAAAACACTCCGCCAATTCGGCCCCTAAAAGTGGCTCTGATAAAGCCAGAGAAAGGTATTTCAAAAAATGGTACGTATTCAGCATGGGATATTTTTAAGTTTACAAATATAGAATTTTATCAATGGATGAAAGCAATAAGGACCAGTTTAATAAAAAAGGTAATGAACTCAAATTTGGAGGTTATTAAAAACAATCCAATTGAGTCATTTTTCAAATTCATTTTACCAATATAATAATTATGGCGCTTTTGAAGTTATGGTTTCATAATTCTCTTTTACAAAAATCAACGTTCATTTTTGACTTTTTCAAATTTAAATTTCCTTTTATGAAATTCATTTACACCTTGTTTTCAATTGGCCTATTCGTAACGTTTTCATGCACAAGAAAAAATGCAGCATTAAATTCGACCAATCAGCAAATCATGTGGAAAAACACCACCAGCATGATTGCCCAAAGGGATGCTGACACTATTCATTTAGCTTCCCCAATTCAATATAAAATCAAACACGCCAAGGTTGATGCACCCAATACAAATTCTCCCAAAAACACCATCATACTTTCTGACGAACAAAATGCTGCAACTACTGCAACACCAACCATTGAAAGTTTTAAAAAAAACGTTTCTAAACAAAATAAAGTAACGTCAAAAAAACTAAAATTAACTTTTGGCCCAGTTGCCATTGGCGTATTATTATTGGCTATATTTTTTATCGTAATTTTCGGAAGTGAAATCAAATCAGTAGAAAAAGGTCCGTGGGGATGTTAATAATTTACAAACTAAAAATTCGCCTATTTTTTTAAGATATGTACAATTCATCTGATGAACACTTAAAATTATTCCCCATCCACTTTAAAAATTGTTATTTACAATTCTACAAATATTGAAAAAGAATGGACAAAACTTTTGTCAACGATGGAGATTTAGCTACTTTTGTGACCATTTCAAATTGATTTAATAAAATTGATCCTGAATTAATGAATCCATATTTTCAAATACAGCCTTATTTCTCTGTGAACGAGCCCGTTGCAAGGTCATTCAATCCTAGGCCCTAGTGGCATTTTAAGTTGAATTCCCATGCGGAAATCAGTACCACAAAGCATTTAAGATTTATTCATTAACCTCAGATTCAAAATATTAGATGGACAACATCATTGTTCGATACGCCACCGAAGACGACATCAAATTTGCAGCAATCATTTGCAAAGAAATAGAAGAAAGTGCCAAAGCACGCGGCACCGGTATAGCCAAACGAGATCCTGAATACATCAAGTCTAAAATGATTGAAGGTAAAGCGGTAATTGCTTTAGAAGACGACCGTTTTATGGGCTTTTGTTATGTAGAATCATGGGGACATAACCGTTTTGTTGCCAACTCAGGACTTATTGTTATACCAGAATACAGAAAAGGCGGATTGGCAACTCGCATCAAAGAAAAAGCATTTGAGCTGTCGATGTCTAAATTTCCCGGTGCCAAATTGTTCGGTATCACGACAAGCATGCCTGTGATGAAAATCAATAAACAATTGGGTTATGAAGAAGCAAATCTGGAAGCCCTTACTGATGATGAAGACTTCTGGAAAGGCTGTTCGAGTTGTGCCAATTACGATATTTTAACCGCAACAGGCCGAAAACATTGTATGTGTACCGGCATGTTGTTTGATCCTGAAAAATAGTTTTCGAGTTATCAGTTTACGGTTTACAAGTTCAATAACTTGTAAACCGTAAACTTGAAAACCGAGAACTTGAAAACTTGAAAACTCAAAAAAAATGAATAACAAAGTAGTTTTAGCATTTAGTGGCGGTCTTGATACCACCTATTGTGTAAAATACCTCGCGGAAGACAAGGGGATGGATGTATATTCAGCCATTGTCAATACAGGTGGTTTTAGCAAAGCAGAACTTGCTGACATTGAAAAAAAAGCGTACGAATTGGGGGTCATCAAACATGTAACACTTGATTTGACAGATAAATATTACCAGGAATGTGTGCGTTTTTTGATTTACGGAAACATCCTTAAAAACAATACCTACCCACTTTCTGTAAGTGCCGAACGTGTTTTCCAGGCCATGGCTATCGCTGAATATGCGAAAGAAATCGGCGCTGATTTTGTGGCGCACGGATCAACCGGTGCAGGAAATGACCAGGTACGTTTCGACATGATTTTTAACATTATTTTTCCTTCTGCGGGGGTAATCACCCCTATCAGGGACATGAAATTGTCTCGCGAAGAAGAAATTGATTACCTCAAAGCCAAAGGGGTGGTTCGCGATTGGACCAAAGCGGCCTATTCCATCAATGTCGGCATTTGGGGAACAAGCGTGGGCGGAAAAGAAACCTTGACTTCAGACAAAACATTGCCAGAATCAGCTTTCCCAACACAAGTGACTAAAACGGGTGAAGAGGAAGTGACATTGGAATTTATAAAAGGACAATTGGTTGCGGTGAATGGTGAAAAATTTGCCAAATCGGTAGATGCCATCATCAAACTGCAAGCCATTGCCGGACCTTATGGGGTGGGAAGAGATATTCATGTGGGAGATACGATTATCGGTATCAAAGGCAGGGTTGGATTTGAAGCCGCTGCTCCAGTAATGATCATCAAAGCACATCACGCCCTGGAAAAACATACCCTTACCAAATGGCAAATGTACTGGAAAGAACAATTGTCTGGCTGGTACGGAAACTTTGTGCACGAAGGTCAATTCCTTGATCCAGTAATGCGTAACATCGAAACTTTCCTAGAAGATACACAACAAAATGTAACAGGAACGGTAACGGTTTTCTTAGCGCCATACCGTTTTCATGTTATCGGTATCCAATCTGATTTCGATATGATGTCAGCTAAATTTGGCACCTACGGTGAAATGAACAATGCCTGGAGCGGTGAAGATGTGAAAGGTTTCTCCAAAATATTTGGTAACCAAACGATGATTTATCATAAAGTACAGGAAGCGAATAATAAGTAATCAAGTTTACAGTTTTCGGTTTACAAGTTTTAACTTATATAACTTGTAAACTTAAGACTTGACAACTCGATAACCGAAAACTTGACAACTTAAAAACATGAAAATAAAAGCAGGAATCGCAGGTGGTGCGGGATATACTGGAGGTGAATTGTTACGCATATTGATTCATCATCCTGAAGTAGACATTGCTTATGTACACAGTAAAAGCAATGCAGGAAATTATGTATATGCCGTTCACAATGATTTATTGGGCGATACTGATTTAAAATTTGCATCCGAATTACATTACAACATCGACGTGTTGTTTTTATGTCTTGGTCATGGCGATGCGGTAAAATTCGTCAATGAAAACGCCATTCCTGAAAATGTTAAAATCATTGATTTAAGTCAGGATTTTAGACCCGAAACCAATGGTTTTGTGTACGGATTGCCTGAATTGAAACGTGAAACCATTAAAACAGCCACTAAAATTGCCAATCCTGGTTGTTTCGCTACTTCGATAGAATTAGCTTTGCTTCCTTTGGCAAAAGCTGGTTTATTAAATGATGAAATTCATATTTCTGCTACGACAGGTTCTACCGGTGCGGGACAAAATCCTTCACCAACAACACATTTCAGCTGGAGAAGCAATAATCTTTCGGTATACAAAGCTTTTGGTCACCAACACCTAAAAGAAATCAACCAATCTGTAAAACAATTGATGCCTTCTTTCAATAAAGACATTAATTTTATTCCTTACAGAGGTGCTTTTCCTAGAGGTATTTTGGCTTCGCTGTATACCAATTCCAATTTGAGTATAGAAGAAGCTTACCAATTGTACAGCGACTATTATGCAAGCCATCCATTTGTAACCATTACTGACCAAAATCCTGATTTAAAACAGGTGGTAAATACCAATAAGTGTATCATTTACCTTGAAAAACACGGCAACAAACTGATGATTATCAGCATGATTGACAACCTTACCAAAG
>CALPQG020000250.1 GCA_943325655.2 Bifidobacterium breve
ACTTCATTTTACCTAAAGCCACTTTTAATTTTTCCTGTAATTCAACAGAAGCAGGAGCGAGGGGTAAGCGAACATTTTTGCTGCAAATTCCCATTTCAGACAAAATGAATTTTGCTCCAACAGGATTTCCTTCAGCGTAAAGTAATGGGTTGATTTCTAAGAAATCATGTAGTAAACGGTTGGCTGTTACGAAATCACCAGACATCGCCGCTTTGACCATACGCGCAAATTTGACAGGGAAAATATTGCTTAAAACAGAGACAGAACCTTCTGCACCAACAGCAATCAGTGGAACGGAAAGTAAATCGTCACCAGCAGTGAGGATGAAATCTTTTGGCGCATTTTTTTTGATTTCTATGCATTGCATGAAATCGCCTGAAGCTTCTTTCATGCCAAAAATATTTGGGTGCTGCGCCAATTTTACGGTAGTTTCAGCGGTCATGTTTACGCCCGTTCTGCCAGGAATATTGTACAACATTACTGGTGCAGGGCTCGCATCTGCAATGGCTACATAATGTCTGTAGATACCTTCCTGAGAAGGTTTATTGTAGTAAGGGCATACTGACAGTATGGCTTCAATGCCATTGAAATCAGTATTTTTAATGGTTTCTAAAACTTTTAAGGTATTATTTCCTCCCAGACCAAACATGAGGGGAAGTTTTTTAGTATTGTTTGCTTTAATGAATGCCAATACTTCTTTTTTTTCTTCGTCGGATAAAGTTGCTGTTTCGCCAGTAGTGCCAAGTACAGTTAAGAAATCTGTGGCACCATCACTGGAAACGTGTGCAATGAGTTTTTTTAGACCCTCAAAATCTATTGAAAAATCATCTTTGAACGGAGTAACCAATGCTGCTCCAATACCTTTGAAATTATTAATCATTTGTTTTGATCTTTTTTACTAATGCTATTATTTGCTCGCCAATTTCACCCGGCGTAATGTCTTTTTTTGTCGAATAAACCATTAAGTCTAATAACGGTTCATTGTTGCGTGTTTGTAATCCTGCCCTGCAATTTGCTTTTGAGTTTAATAAAATATCAATCAAAATTGGTGACGGGGCAATGGACAAACAGAATAGGTAATCAAATTTTTGAGCTATAAAATGCTGAATATTGGAATTTAAGTATTTGCCCGTGAAGCTGATTTCTTTGAGTGTGAATTGCTCAACATTAAAATCAAAATACAAATTACTGTTCTTCTCACTGAAACAAAGTACGGAAACATTTTTGCCCTCTAACTTTAGTCCATTGACAAAGGTATTAATTGCATCTGAATTTTTTATTTCTTTGCCTTGAATTAAAATGCCTATTTTTTCAACCTTTTGGTAAGTAGTTGTTTTTCTTTTTGTTGGATGGTGGTCATCCTTAAAATAGTTTTTTAATTTTATGATAGATTGTTTGGGCATAAGTAATTATAGCCTTAGTTTTAGGCCTCGAATATACAAATTAAAATTGGTTGCAGGATAATTGGTCTTCAATTAATACGATTTATTGTATTGATTATATGTTGAATTCAGAAACGGTTTTGGTTTTAAATTTTAAAAGTAATAAAATGAAAAGAACAGTATTGATTATCGTCGGTGTTTTGAGTTTGTTGTTTTTGTTTGTGAATTGCAACAATGAAACAGAAGAAGAAGTTAAAGGAGGTATAGCATTTCAAGCATTGACTTTTGATGCTGCCATTGCTAAAGGCAAAGCGTCACATAAAATTGTTTTTATAGATGCCTACGCAACCTGGTGCGGACCTTGTAAACAATTGAGTAAAAAAACTTTTGTAGACAAAAAAGTTGCGGAGCTTTTCAATGCAAAATTTGTCAATGTCAAAATGGATGTGGATCAGGCAGAAGGTAAAAAGTTTGCAGAAAAGTTCGAAATTAATTCAATTCCAACCTTGTTGTTTTTTGATGAAAATGGCAAATTGTTGAAACAGGTCAAAGGATTCCATGCCCCACATGAATTGATACAGGAAGCAAATTTAGTATTGGGTAACTAGTAAAGGTTTAGTAATAAGGGGGTTGGTTTTAAGGGTAAATTATTTTTTGAAATATAAGATAGGTAAAGTTGTATTTTAGAAAACAATTGTTACCTTTGCAATCCCAATTACAAGATAATGGTCGATTCGTCTAGGGGTTAGGACGTATCCCTTTCACGGATAAAACACGGGTTCGATTCCCGTATCGACTACTAAAAGCCTCCTACGTAACGGAGGTTTTTTTTATGCATTATTGGTGATAATAGTTGAATAAAAAGCCTGATTTTAGAAAACAATTATTACCTTTATATTCCCAATAACAAGATAACGGTCGATTCGTCTAGGGGTTAGGACGTATCCCTTTCACGGATAAAACACGGGTTCGATTCCCGTATCGACTACCAAAGACTTCCTTTCCGGAGGTCTTTTTTTGTTTTTAACCAATTTCGTCTCTTTAATTTTTAGGTGGTTTAATACCTTTTTTTCCCTTGTTTTGGTATGCCGTAGAAATCCTATTGAATTGAGGTTTTCCTCCATTATTTTTATTGTCTGTAAGTGCTGGGGTAAGTTACTTTTGGTTTTTTAAATGTATGCATTTTAGGATATACTAATTTTCTTTATTTGAATTATTAACAGTTTGGTAATGTTAGTTTAACTTTTGATTAATCTACAGTATGGATATTGCACCTATTATTAAATCAACTATTAATCAACTGTAACAAAAAAGTAATTACTATGCATGTGAAAAATTACAAAAGCCTAATGATAAGGTTAACATTTGTCTTGTCATTATTGTTTCAATCAACAATTTTCGCCCAAGACCAAAAAGATTCCCTAGTCGTTGCCTCATTACCTCAGCAAAATATTGTTCCTATTAATGTTTCTTTTGATAAAGGATTGAAATTTGCAACCAATGACGATGCCTTTTCGATGAACTTAAGGTTTAGGATACAGACAAGGTTTGGTTTTAGCGAGCTTGAAGATGGCGAATCATGGGTGTTTACAGGGTTAGAAGCACGTGTTAGAAGAGCAAGATTAAGATTAGATGGTCACCTCATCAACAAGAAATTAGAGTACCATATTCAACTTTCTTTTTCAAGGGGAGATATGGATTGGGATAATTCAGGTGTTCCAAATGTGTTGAGAGATGCCTATTGTACCTACAAAATCAGTCCTAAATTTGAATTGGTTTTTGGACAGACTAAACTTCCTGGGAATCGTCAAAGGGTAGTATCATCTGGAGATCAGCAATTTGTAGATAGGTCAATTGTGAATGCTACTTATAATATAGACCGTGATTTTTTATTGATGTTGAAACATTCGGGAAAATTGGGTATCGATTATATTCTGAAAGGAGCATTGTCAGGAGGGGAAGGCAGGAATTCTAATGTTGGAAATGGCGGTGCTTGTTATTCTGGAAGAGTGGAATTGTTGCCATTTGGTAAGTTTACGGATGGCGGAGATTATTTTGAAAGTGATTTGGCAAGGGAGTCTACACCTAAATTGTCTTTAGCCAGTGGTGCATCTTTCAATGATCAGGCTACGCGTACTGCTGGACAATTAGGGAAAGAACTCAAAAATCCTACAGGTATTTCAGTTTATCATGCAGATATGTTATTTAAATTTAGAGGAATTAGCGCTTATGCTGAATTTATGAAGCGTACGACAACGAATGCTTTTCCTGAAATCACCAATTCTAAATTGTACGTACATGCAGGTTATGGATTTATGTCGCAGTTAGGATATTTATGGCAAAATAATTTTGAGTTGGCATTTAGGTATGCTTCTGTTGTTCCAGATAAGGTAATCTACAGTCAGGCTCCAAAGTTAGAAGAATGGACACTATGTGCCAGTAAGTATTTCCGTAAACATAATGTGAAATTACAAAGTGATTTAACATACGGAACTTCCCAAAATATGATTAATAAATCATTTCATTCTGTTGGATTTACTTACCGTTTGCAACTGCAATTGGCCATTTAAAGATTAAAAAAAATCCCCAACATAAATCTATTAATGTTGGGGATTTTTTTAATCTTTAAAATAGTAAGTAATATTCTTTTAATAATGATTGAAAATTTTCTGTATAATTATTTTGACAATCTTTTATAACCAGTTTTTTTGTCTCGGGTTTTATTGAGACTGCAGCTTCATAAGTATCTATTCTCCTGAAAGGTTTTTTATTGCTGTTATGGGCAATTTCAAGCGAATCCATTAAATAATATCCCTGATTTTCAGCTTTGTATTGAAATGCTTCTGCTTCTGCCACAGGAAGTAAAAGGGTGAATTTCCCTTGTTGATGGAGCAACTTGTTGATACAAAATAACAATTGTTCCTGCGTTAAGCTTACTCCGTGATGAGCTTTGTTTTTTTGTGCGTCAGGAGATTTTAAAGAATTGCTGTAAAATGGGGGATTACAAATGATATGGTCAAATTGAACTTCACTCGTGACTGCGAATTGGTTGATGTCTTGATGGTAAAGATTAATTCGGTCTTCCCAGGGGCTTTCATGGATGTTTTCTGCAGCTTGTTTAATAGCTTGTTCGTCCATTTCTATCGCTGTAAATAGTGCTTTAG
>CALPQG020000251.1 GCA_943325655.2 Bifidobacterium breve
ATGAAAGAAAATGACGCCTTAAGCCAAAATGAATTGGACAAAGGGTACATACTTACCTGTATTGGGAAACCTGTTTCGGATGATGTGTTTATCGACTTAGATTAAATGAATATGAAATCGTACACAAAACATTGACCTACAAAAATATTAATACAATAGATTTAGAAATTAAATTATTTTACTTAAATTTTAGCTCATTTAAACCATCTCATAGATTTGTGAATAGTATGGTTTAAGTGAATCAATTTATTTAGTTAAACTGAATGGATAATCCACTTGATATTATCACCGCATGCCTTCAAAATAGCGAGAAGGCCAAACGCCGTTTGGTAGAATTGTATTCCAGTAAAGTCGGTGGTATATGCAGAAGATATTTGAACCAACAAGAAGACATCAAAGATTTGGTTCAGGATTCTTTCATTAAAATATTCACCAACCTAGAAAAATTCGACAGCAATAAAGGTGATTTTGGTGCCTGGATTTATAGAATCACCCTAAACACGGTTTTTAAACACATACAAAAAAGTAAAATTGACCTTCAAATCACCTACAGTGATGATGAAGACATGATTAACAACTTATCAGACCATCAGGGTGTTTCACTTCCTGACGATATGGACATGAAAGATTTACTTTCATATATTGACAGTTTACCTAAAGGTAGACGAACCGTATTCAACATGTATTTTATTGAAGGGTATATGCACCATGAAATCGCCGAAATTTTAGGCATTTCTGTAGGAGCATCAAAAGCTCATTTAAATAAAGCTAGAATGCAATTAATAGACATCATCAATAAAAACAATATATAAATTGGAAACCAACAACAATAATATCGACCGTTTGCAACAATCCATCCAGGATCGATTTGTTGATTTTGAATATGCAATAGCTATCGATGTTACCAAAGTATTATCAGCTTCAAAAGCAAACCCTTTCTTATCAACACCTGTAAAGTATTTTATTTCTGGAGTTGCAGTGGTAACTGCAGGAATTTTAATATGGACTTTAAACACACCTGAAAATGTTGTATCAGTGAAGATGAAGCCTAAACAAGCAATTCAAATTCAAGGAACCTCAATTGTAAATCATTCTAATATAGCTGCTACTCCAATTCAAACCAATAAAACCATTGAAAAGGCAATAGCTTTACCTAGGAAAACAAAAATCAGCCCTATTCAAAATCCTAAAGAAGACCTAAACTCAATTGTAAACCCAACCTTACAAGAATTACCTGTTGAAACTGCACCAATCAGCAAATTAACAAAAGAAGAACACCAAAGCTTTGATCATTTCATAGAAAAAAAATCTACATCAAGTAAAGATTCTTTAGCGTTATTTATCAAAAAGAAATAACGCTATATTTTCCTTAAAAAGCAGTCTATTCATTTATTGAATAGACTGCTTTTTTATTTTTTAATGTTCGGTTTCAAAACAAATTCATACAAATCTTCCTTTCCTTTCCCTCCTTTTCGATTACTTGAAAAATACCCATACGCCATATTCGGAGAGATAATAAATGACAAATCATCAAAAGAAGAATTTATGGGCATTTTCAAATTTTCAACTTTCGTCCAACCTTGAGCAGAAAATTTGGCTACAAAAATATCATAACCACCTAAACCAATATGACCATCAGAAGTAAAATACAAATCACCTTTGTCCGTTAAAAAAGGGTAATATTCATTTTCTGGAGTATTTATAATTGAACCCAAATTTTCTGGCTTTGTCCAACCAATATCATTTTTAAAACTTATATACAAATCTGTTCCGCCGTACCCTCCGTCTATATTAGAGGAAAACACAAAAACTGTCCCTTTTTTATTCATAAAAGGTTGACCAAAAGATGCGACACTGTCATTGAGCACAAACTGCTTAGGGTTACTCCATGTAAGTAGTTTTTTTTCGGATTGTAGAATTTTAATTTTTAGTGTATTTGTCGTGTCCGTTTCGCCTTTTGTATAATAAATAACAGATCCTGTTGTGTCAAATATCGCGGCAGTCTCATGTTCAGGCGTATTAATTGACAAGCTAAAAAATGATGGTTTAGAAAAAATGGAATCATTGATAAAAGTAGCACCGTACAAATCAAAATAAGGTTCTCCAGTTGCACCACTTTCCTTCTCAAAAAACATTCCCGGTCTTGAAGAAGCAAAAACAATCCCATTGGGATAAAATGCAGGACAAATTTCAGAGAAACCTGTATTTAAACTTGTTAGGTTCTTAATCTCGTATTCAGGTGAATTAGTAGTCCGCCAAATCATTGCTGAATCACAACTACGCATTCTGTTATCTATATTTTCATGACTTAAATCACGGTATATTAGCCACCATTTTTTGGCAACTTCATAATTCCCAATACACATATTCCACTTGGCATAAAGTTTACTATATTTTGAATTAGATTGATGATTGTCAATATATGGAGCGAAGCATTTCTCCGCCAATTCATAATCACTATTTAAACCATAACTTTCACCTAGTTTGAAGGCGACAATTGCTTCTTTTCTACGTTGGTATGCTTTTTCGTAATACTTAATGGCATTTGCATATTGATTCGTTTTAAAATAGGCATCTCCTAAGGCTTCATTTCTAAAAGTCTTTTTTAAACATAAAGATTTACATCCGGCAAAGCTGGAAACAAGAACAATCCATACGATATAACCATAAATTTTCATCAGAAAAAAATTGGGTGAACAGCTTTTTTATCATTCAATATTTGATCAACAGTACGTCGCATAGCAAATTTATAATTTACCATTATTTCGTGAGAACCATAATTCATTTGTTGCAAAGCCGTCAAGCCATAATCATACGCATAACCTATACTAATATCTTCAGAAAAGGCAGCAATCAGTTTCTTTAAATTCAACCCCAAAAGCATTTCAAGTTCTTGAGAAGACCGGTATCCAGTTCCAATCCACATACCATTTTTAGCCTGATAAATAGCTGAAAACTCGTATAATGCAGGAACATTTTTACTGTAATTCAAAAAACAAGTCAACAATAATTGATGTTGAAACCCCAATTTAATTTTTCTACCTGCCAACAAACTATAGTACCTATTTGGGTTGATTGTAAAATTATTTACAGACGAGAAAGCATTGCCATTAATTTTTTTTGCAGTAATCCCGATATGACTTTTTTCAGTTTGGTAATACATCCCTAAACCCAAATCCACAATATTTTCAGCTTGAGGTTGTGATAAATTCGGATCATTGAAATCATCAATAACCAGGTCACTTGTATTGAGGTTATATTGTCGTAAACCTGCTTCCCCCCCCAAGGCTAATGTTCCTTTATGAAGCCTAACTTTATAACTAAAACAGCCTAAAAAAGAATTCTGAGACGACTTCCCAAAAGTTTCTCTATTCACCTGCAAGCCAATACCTGCACTTCGGTGCATGACAGGTCCGTGAATATTAAAAGCAGTAATTGTTGGCGTCGATTTCAATCCGTTCCATTGAGATTTATAAGCCACGGCTCCCTCAATTTGATGCTGAATTCCTGCATAAGCTGGATTGATTAAAATCCCCTGAAACATATATTGCGAAAAATGGACTTCTCTTTGAGCCGAAACCATAGTCGTAAAACAAACCATGAAGAGGAGCAGCACCTGACGATATAGTGGTGTATAAAAATTCATTAATGCTGTACCACTATCTCTCCGGAACGTTTGATATTTCCTGTTTTGAAAACATAATAATAAAATCCATTGGCGATATTAGTGCATTCCCAGGCGCCATTGAAATAGTTTTTTTTGTGAAAAACTTCTAAACCATCATGAGTATACACGAACAATTCATTTTCAGGAAAATATTCGATATTCATTATCTTAAAATCATCATTATGACCATCTCCATTCGGAGTAATATACTCATATATAACCAATTCAGGTCTGGGAATAATGGTAGAAGACAATGGCGTATTGAAGCGGTCGACACTTCCTAGCGTAAAATATTTACCTGTACGTGCGTTGAAATCAACCATTTCAAATTTAACTTTTCTATCTGTAATTGATTTTGGAGCATACAACTTAGTACCCAATTTAAATTGGCCATCATCATCAAGTATTAACCTTAAATCATTCAAATTTAGATTTCCAGGAACCTGAGCTACATCTAAAGTAACTGAAACTGTGCCAACTTCTCCCGTTTTTTGAATTTGCCAAACACGTTCAATACGCGATTCGATTGGCGCTATTATATCAGAAAATGTCTCTGAAGTAGCGTAAGTATGGAGACCATTATCACTCCAGACTAAAAAGTCACTTGAATCTAAAGATGATGCGTCATTGACCATCACCAAAGCATTTGTGTTTATGCTTTGAGATTGAGGTTGAAACAAACCAGCATGTACATCATTACCAATACCTGCAATATCTTTGTTGAAAACCGTAAAATCTGATGCATCCCAAATAGTAATTCCGTCAGCACTTACATAATTGTTCGGGCTTTTTTGGTCTAAGGTAATCCCGTATTTAATTGCCAAATAGGAATTAATTTTTCTTGTCTCCATGGAATTAATGACAGTATCGTA
>CALPQG020000252.1 GCA_943325655.2 Bifidobacterium breve
CGAACACGCGATCCGCCGCGGCGGAAACGCCCTAATATTTATTTCATAACACATTGTAAATAAGCTCCTTTTGAAAATTTATATCTTTATAAAAATCATCTAAATTTTTTTCAATTTAATTTAAAAAATTCCTCCTAATCCTAAATAAAATTAACTGAAGTATAAAATTAAAGTTGACACAAACGGTCTATATTAAAAATGTATTTGGTATTACTACTAGTAAAGTTTATGAAAAATACTCCTATTCGCTTAAAATGGAGAAAAACAATGCGACCTAAACGCCTATACCTATAAATAAAAATACCACCATTAAAAACTGCAATGATTCCCGCCTGGTTAAATCTTAACCTGCAGGGTCACATAAAAACTTCGACCATCTGAAGGCAGAATCCCTGGACCAGGATAGCCAGTGGCTCTTCGGGTGAAATACATGCTATTGGTGACATTGTTAATGCTGCCTTCTAGTTTAAATATTTTATATTCATACGACATACTGAAATCAAGAATTTCATATTCAGGAATAAGCCCTACGATGGCAATACTGCTGCCCGCCAAGGCATTGGTCGCATCCGAAAATTGATCAGCGGTATAGTTGTATTGCAAAGAGGCTTTAAGTTTTTTATACCCTCCTCTTACCCCATATTTAACATTTGCATTGGGTACAAATTCCACTTGATTTCCTTCTACGCCTACCAAACCACTTTTGCGATAGCTTGAATGAATCAAAGCTATATTGGCAAACAATGCACTTGACCATTTCTCTTGTTTGGGGGCAAAAATACTCATCATATTGATTTCCCCATACGATTCCAACCCTAACATATAGGCTTGCGCAATATTGGTACGTTTTCGCAACACCCTATTTTGCTGGTCATAAAATTGAATTTCACCAATTTTATTGTCATAATTCAAATAAAACACACTCACATCATAATTGATTTTTTTGGTGCCTTCGCTCCTCATACCGAGATCCAAGGAATAGCCTTTTTCATCCTTCAAATTAGGATCAATGACCAAAGAAGGGTTATTAATCTGCATATCGCTAAACGTAATGGACCTATAATTTTGAGAAATATTGGCATACAAATTCAGTTTTTCGATGGGTTTATAACTCAAACCCAAACCGGCAAGCACAAAATTTCTTGCATTATGTTTGTTTTCAAGCCCAGCAGGAAGGATGGTGGTGTTTCCCGCAAGGTCGTTTTCAAAACGCATATAAGTACCCTTGGCGATGGTGGCAATGTATTCGTAGCGCAACCCTGGGGTGATAGACCATTTATCATGCAGGTACCAAATATTTTCTAGAAACAAGGACACATTCTGATTTGGAAAAGTATAATCATTGCTGAGCATATTACTTGGCCCAACATACGTAAAGTCAGCCGTTTTACCTGTGCTTCCCAAGCCCTGCGTACTGTGGTTATTGCCATGGTAATACCTTGTTCCAATTAAAAAAACGGCCTGTTTTTTTCCTATGTGATACCATTTCAAATACCTTGCTTCAGCCCCCCAGTTCGTAAATTCGCCTTTGATTAAATCGCGTTCCGAATTATCGTCGATGGTTTGCACCCGATTGGGTCTAAAACCAACGGAATATCGGTAAGCAGAAAGTCCAAATAACCTAACATTAAACTCGTTGGAAAGGTTAAATTTGTAGTTATAATGCAAGGCAAGCATGTTCCAATTGACCTTAAACCAGTTTCTTTCGCGATTGGATTGACGAGGATCTTTGTAAAACATTTTATCGGTTAAACCTCCAGCCTGCTTTGCCAAATAGTTCATGTGGGTAATATCTAAGCCTACCGTTGCTTTTTCTGACAATTTATAATTTACATTACTGTAGAAATTATAGTTGTCGAAGTGGGCATTTGGCCTCCAGCCATCCCCTTTTTTGTATTGAAAATAGGTATAATAACTGATTTTGCCGACAGTACCGCCCAAACTAGTAAACGTATTGTAAAAGCCAAATGACCCTACACTTTGTCGCGCGGTGACTTGTATTTTTTTATCGGCCACAGGTTTTCTGATGACAAAATTAATTAAGCCGCCAAATTGTGTTCCGTATTGCAAAGAGGCTGCTCCCCTCACAATCTGAATCTTTTCAATGGCTTCGGTGGGTGGGGTATAATAGCTTTCAGGATAGCCCAATGCATCAGCACTGATATCGTAGCCATTTTGGCGCACATTAAAATTAGAGGTACGGTTAGGATCCAAGCCCCTTGCCCCAACACTCAATTGTAAGCCGGAGCCATCATTTTCAAAAATATTTAAACCAGCTACGCGGGAATATATCTGTCGGGCATTGTTGGTCGACAAGTTGGCCACCAACTGATCAGGGATAATGACTTCGGATTTCTTCCCTTCATAAATCCCCATATTCTCAACCCCTTTCATACGGTTATCGGCTTGTTTGGCCACCACGGTCACCTCTTTGGTAAATTGATGAGAAGGCGTGAGTTTTATCGTAAGGCTTACATTTGCCCCTTTGATGTCAATGCCTTGTTTAGCATGTTTGAAATCGAGACTTGAAAAATGCAGCACATAATGTCCATCAGGCAAATTCGTAAACTTAAAATTACCCAAAGAATCGGTATAAGTGACCTGATGCCTGGTAAGAAAAACCTTGCAATGGTCAATAGAAGTTGAATCTTGCATTGATACGAGTTTACCCGACAAGGTATGTTGTGCCTGCAAGTGATTGCTTATTAAACCCAACAAAAACAACAATACTATTTTAATTTTATTCATTTTACCAGCATTCTTTGATAACAAAATTTCATTGTAATCATTGGCAAATATACACATCTTCGCATTGAATCGCTTACTTCTCGTACAGTAAAAGCCAATTTTTATGCAGGAAAGATTCATCTTCTTTGGCCAAATCAACAGTAGGAAGCACCAAAGGCCTCCCCATCATTCCATTTAATGACACATAAGAATCAACATACACCTTTGGGTTCGTAAAACCATTTTTATGATAATAATCCCTCAAGAAATGCGCGAATTGCAAAAGCATATCAGGTTGTGTGGTCATCATTTTTTCCTGCAAAGGAGTTAAAAAGACTGCATTGTTCACCACCATTTTTCTACCTGCATTGTCTATGATGGTAAATTCGGCATAACCAGCTTTTTCCATCAACATTACCCGCCACGAAAACCGGTAACCCTGTTCGGTCCAAAACAATTGACCCGGATAGGCCAAGTACCTGAGTGGCATAAGCAATTGCCAAACAAAAAACGCCAACAAACCTGCTTGAATGAGTTTACCCACGACAGGCCGATACTGATATGTTTTGGGTGGATTTGCAATATCTCCCTTTACTTGTAAAATACGATACATCAAAGCGATAATCTTTTCATGAAAAGAAGCAGAAAAGAAAATAAGGGCGGTCACCATCATGATATAAGGAAACATGCCGATGGGAAATAACATGGCCGTTAACACATGAAATACGATTACCGCAAGGTATGCCCAAAGCCTGGTTCGTGTATACCAAAGTAAAAATGGAATGGCGAGATCATAGACACATCCTACCCAACTAAACACATAAGCAGTTGCTTTGTAATTAAATAAGCCACCAATAATTGGCATGTCATTTCTTGCGGGCAACCATATTTTCAAAGGCAAAGCATGCAAGAGCCAATCAGGATTAATTTTTGCCAATCCTGCAAAAAAATACAGGATACAAACCATCAATTTAATCACATCAATGGTCCAGGTTGGAATGAAAGAAGCCGCTATTTTTTTATTTCTAAATGCATCCACAGAAAAGGCCACCTGAGCAGGAAGAAAAATCATCAAAAAACAGATTAAGCTAATGAAATAATAATGGTTGAGGTAAGTGGATTTATCAATCAGTTCGATATAGGTAAAGCTTAAAAACAAACTGACCATAGCCATTCTATAATACAAGCCAATAGCCACTAAAACAGCAGAAAAGGCAAGCATGGCAAAAAGAAAATAAGTATAATTGCCTAATGGAACGATGAATTCAAAACCGTAAAAGGGAAAAAAAATTTTAGGCGCTATGTATAAATCTGCAATCCAGCCATTGGCCCAAAAACGGACAGTACTTAAAAACAACATGGTTCCAAGTACCATTCTGAAAACAACCAAAGGTGCTGCAGACGAAAATCCCTGGAAATATTTATGTACGCTAATTTTCAATATATGCTTTAATTATGTAACCTGCTTACCAAAATTCAACTATTTTACCCCATTCCAAACTACGCTAAACACTCATTCAAGCCTCATCCCAACCCTTCTCCAAAGGAGAAGGGCTTTACATCCCGGTATATTTCTCTTCAGTGCTTAAAACTAGAAGAGGATGACTAAATGAATTGCAAATTTGTGATAACACGCTAACTTACTTTCCTAATACTTTGTACCTAGTACTTAATACCTAATACTTAACTAAAGCCTCATCCCAACCCTTCTCCAAAGGAGAAGGGCTTTACATCCCGGTATATTTCTCTTCAGTGCTTAAAACTAGAAGAGGATGACTAAATGAATTGCAAATTTGTGA
>CALPQG020000253.1 GCA_943325655.2 Bifidobacterium breve
AGTAATTGATATTAAATTGAAAATACTTTCTACGATTGTTTCTACATAAAGATGCCAACAATCTGAATATCAAATTGTTGGCATCTTATTTTTGTGGAGCCGCAGGGAGTCGAACCCTGGTCCGGACAAGGCAACAGATGTGCCTTCTACATGCTTATTTGCTTTTAATTTTCGAGAATAATCAGGTCAGCAACGAACCGAATTATTCCTTATGAACTGATACTAGATTGGCTGCGCTCCCTTCACCAACCCGACTCTGCATTGCGACGTCCCTGATTCCACCCCGGCAGAGTTTTGGAGCAGAGGAACGAAAGCTATTTAATCTCTGATTAAGCAGCTAAGGCGTAGTTTTCTTCGCCAGTTATTGTTTCGAGACAATTGTTACGGAAGTTCATCTCACCTCCCGACATGCTTATACACACGGCTACTCAAACCGTCAATACCGGTCGGCCCCAGGTATTGTAAATCCCCTTATAGAGAGGGATGCAAAAGTAACGAATATATTTGAGTGTTAAGCGTCGAATGAATAGTATTTTTCACCAAACATGCAACACTTAACAACCAACACTATTTTACCAATTTTTTATACCTAATCCTTTGTGGACCAACATCGCCCAAACGTTTGCGCCTGTTCTCTTCGTAGTCGGAGAAGTTGCCTTCAAACCAAACCACTTGAGAATCGCCTTCAAAAGCCAGGATATGCGTCGCTACCCTGTCTAAAAACCACCTATCATGCGAGATAATTACGGCACAACCACCGAAGTTATCCAAAGCTTCTTCCAAAGCACGCAAGGTATTTACATCCAAGTCATTGGTTGGCTCATCGAGTAACAAAAGGTTAGCGCCTTCTTTCAAGGTTACCGCTAAGTGAACCCTGTTTCTTTCTCCCCCCGACAAAGTGCCTAGTTTCTTTTCTTGGTCACCGCCGGTAAAGTTAAATTTGCCCACGAATGCTCTTGAGTTCACCTGACGACCATCAAAAATCATGGTTTCTGTTCCACCTGTGATGGTTTCGAATACCGTTTTGTTTGGGTCTAAATTGTCATGCTCCTGGTCAACGTAACCAATTTTAACGGTATCACCTACATCGAAAGTACCTTCATCAGGCGTTTCTTTGCCCGTAATCATTTTGAATAAAGTAGTTTTACCCGCACCATTCGGTCCGATAATGCCCACAATTCCTCCTTGAGGCAAAGAAAAACTTAAGTTTTCGTACAGCAATTTATCGCCAAATGATTTGGCCACATTCGTGGCTTCAATTACCTTGGCTCCCAAACGTGGTCCAGGAGGAATAAACAACTCTAATTTTTCTTCTTGTTCTCTCGCGCCCTCTCCTACCATTTTGTCATAAGCCGACAAACGTGCTTTAGACTTAGCCTGACGTGCTTTGGGGCTCATCCTACTCCACTCTAACTCGCGTTGTAAAATCTTCTGACGCTTAGATTCTGTCTTTTCTTCTTCCGCCAAACGATTTTGTTTTTGATCTAACCAGGAAGAATAATTTCCTTTCCATGGAATACCCGCTCCACGATCCAATTCCAAAATCCAACCGGCCACATTATCCAAGAAATATCTATCATGCGTTACCGCAATCACAGTTCCTTTGTATTGTTGTAAATGTTGCTCTAACCAATGTACCGACTCGGCATCCAAGTGATTGGTTGGCTCATCGAGCAATAAAATATCGGGCTCTTGTAATAATAATCGGCATAAAGCTACACGACGTTTTTCACCACCTGACAAGTTTTTTACCAGAGCATCAGATGGAGGACAACGCAAGGCATCCATGGCACGCTCAAGTTTAGTGTCTAATTCCCAAGCATTGGCATGGTCTAATTTCTCTTGCACCACGCCTTGACGATCAATCAATTTTGTCATTTCATCGTCAGACATCGGTTCGCCAAAAGCAAGGTTGATGTCTTCAAATTCTTTCAACAAAGCCACCACTTCAGCCACACCTTCTTCTACAATTTCCTTTACGGTTTTGGTTGGATCAATTTCTGGTTCTTGTTGTAAAAAACCGATAGAATAGCCTTGAGAGAAAACAATTTCTCCTTGAAACTCTTTATCGATTCCTGCTATCAATTTTAACAAGGTTGACTTACCCGAACCATTTAAACCCAAAACGCCAATTTTAGCGCCATAGAAAAATGACAGGTAGATATTTTTTAAGATTTGTTTTTTCTGAGGGGTGTATTTGTTGACACCAGCCATAGAAAATATAATGGTTTCGCTCATTGTTTAGTTTTCAGTTTACAGTTATCAGTTTACGGTTATCAGTTTTTGGTAAGTTTAGTAATTGGTTCACGAAGATTCGAAACAAGGCGATGTGTCAGGTGAAAACACCTGACACGGGACAAAGTTTTGCGAAGCATTTTACTAAACATTCAACACCAAAAACTCAACACTACTTAAAGTATTTCAATTGTATCACTTCTTTTTCGGTTAAGAATCTCCAGTGACCACGAGGAAGGTCTTTTTTGTCCAAACCGGCATACAATACACGGTCAAGTTTGATGACTTCGTATCCAAATGATTCAAATATTCTTCTCACGATACGGTTTTTACCTGAGTGAATTTCTACACCTAAAACCGTTGGTCCGTTTACGATGGCTAATTCGTCTACTTTTACAAAACCATCTTCTAAAGTTACCCCAGCAACAATTTTGTTAAAATGTTCTTTGTCGATTGGTTTGTCAAGTGTTACCTCGTAGATTTTTTTCATTTTGTTGGATGGATGAGATAGCTTTTCAGCCATTTCGCCATCGTTGGTCAACAGCAACAAACCCGTTGTGTTTCTATCCAAACGACCTACCGGATACACACGTTCTTTACAAGCATTGCTCACCAATTGCATCACCGTTTTTCTTTCTTCAGGATCTTTGGTAGTGGTGATAAAATCTTTTGGTTTATTCAATAACAAATACACCATTTTCTCACGACTCAAGGTTCTTTTGCCGTATTTCACCACATCGCCAGGAGCCACTTTATAGCCCAATTCGGTTACCGCGGTGCCATTTACAAATATTTCACCTTGTTCAATCAATAAATCGGCATCTCTACGAGAGCAAATGCCAGCGTTTGAAATGTAGCGGTTTAAACGAATTTCGCCACCAGTGCTTGATTCTATTTTTACTTTACGGAATCTATTTTGATTTTTTTCAATGTCCTTGATATGCTTAAAGTCGTATTCAGGCGCTTTGCCTTCATCGGCTTTGGCTACGCCTCTACCGGTCCTGACATATACCTTTTTAGGAGCAGCATCAGGCTTGGCTTTTGGAGCGGCAGGTTTTGATTCTTCATCAAAAAGATCTTTCACATAAGGAATAAAATCATCGTCATCGAAATCGTCTTTGACATATAATTTTTTAGGTTCAAGGTCTTTTTTCTCGCTGCCTCTTTCTCCTTTTACAAACGGTTTTTTGAAGCCGTCTTTGCCCTCCCCTCTTTTATCGTCTTTGACATAAGGTTTTTTAGGAGCATCTCCTTTGTTGCCATCAAAACTTTTTGATTTTGATTTGTCATTGGTAAATGGACGAGAACTGGTACTTCTGTCTGCGCCTTCACGTCTTGGTCTTTCTTCGCCTCTTGGGGCAAATTTACGTGCACTTGGGCCAGCACTTCTATCGTCTCTTTTACCACCACGAGCACCTTCGCGAGCACCCTCATTTTCAGTAAATTCCGTAGGGCGACCATACATACGAGTGCCTGTACTTGGGTTTTTGGGACCGAATGTCGCTTTTGCTCTTGGACCTTTAGCTTTTGGTTTTTCTTCCGCATCTGGTTTGCTGGCATAAGTTCTACGGCTGTTTTCAAATCCGTCACGGGAACTTCCATCATCGCGACGGGCAAAATCATCTCTTGACGCTGGCTTGCGACTAAATCCACCTGCTACCGGTTTTTTACCGGCTGGCGTTTTAGGGCCTTTTCCTACCGCGCGTTTTGAAGAAGCGTGTCTTTTGTCTTTTCCTCTGTTGTTTGAATCGTTTTTCATTGTTTTTATTTTTGTAAAAAGCTGTTGACTTAGTGAGCATCGTCACTTTTTACAGGGTTTGTTTTTAATGATTACTCACAATATTTTGGAAACAGCGCCTACTCTCAGGCTTTACTTTTTTTGTTTTTTTATAGCAATTTTAAAATCTTGGTTTTGCTTTTTTGATTTTAACACCTCCATCAACTTCCTGAAATCCAATAATTCCTTATCGTTCCAAGGAATTGATTGGCCTGTAAAATCAACATCTTTAGGTTCTCTTAGCAGTCCCATCGTTTTATGATTTAAAATATTTTGAAAGTAAGTCATTTTGAAAGTAGGAATAAAACCTAAATCTTGAATGTACTTGGCGTGAAGGATAGCAGCGAAAAGCCCGGAGCGCATACCGAGAATATCGGAACCAAACCCTCTTCATTATTCATCTATTTATTCTCACAATTACAATTTACTTCCCCAAAGCGTCCTTAAAGAATCATCATGACCCCACCTCTCCTATCGCATTTTCTTCCATGATGATGTCTTTGGGCAATGG
>CALPQG020000254.1 GCA_943325655.2 Bifidobacterium breve
ATCAATCCCGAGAATATCGGGATAACGCATTTTTTTAAAGGTCGTACGCAAGTCAATTCAAAGATTCCGCATGATTTGTTTGCACTTTAAAATATATTCTTAATCATAAATCACTGTTATTGATAATGTTAATACTTTTTCAGCAGGCCTTATTTCTATACCGTTTCATTTTGTAACGGTTTGAAATATTTTTGAGGCGGAGGAATCTGTTCATTTAAATACAGATTTTTTAATACTTATTTCAGTACAATTTATATATGACTTTTAATATCCGTGTGCGATGCCCTGTTGGCAGGAGCTATAGACACTGAAATGGTTACGGTGATAATCAACAAACTGGTAAAAATAAAATCGGATAGTTGCATGTCAACCGGGTAAGCATCTACCACAGCAGTTTCCATTCCCATAGAAACAAAACCAAAAGTTTCCTGTAGAAAACAAATCCCGAAACCCAGTATCAAGCCCAAAATAGCGCCACTAAATGCGATGATGGCACCTTCTGTTAAAAATAATTTTTTAATAAATGCTGGACTTGCTCCTAAAGCCATCAACACGCTGATGTCTTTTTGTTTGTCAATCACCAGCATCGAAAGAGAGAAGAATATGTTGATAGAGGCAACTGCTAAAATCAACGAAAAGGTGAGGTATACAAATAGTTTTTCTATTTTTACTGCTTTGATAAGCGAGGCATGTTGCTCTTCCGCATTTTGTACGTGAAATGGTTCTCCTAATAAATCTTTCAACCTCTCCTGTACAACAGCCAAATCTTCTTTACCACCCGTTTTGATTTCTAGCGTAGTAATTTTGTCGTCATATTCTAGCAGTCGTCTGGCAAAATCTATGGGTACAAAAATATAATGGTCGTCATATTGCTTTTCGATAGCAAAAACCCCTTCGGGCATAATCATGTCACGGTTAAATGCCGTTTCTGGATTCAAGCTTGCATTGCGGGTAATTCGTGGGTACCACAATTGTAAAGGATAAATTCTGTTTTGGATATTAATATTGAGGTGGTTTTGTATTCCTCTTCCAATTACCGCAAATTCTTTTTTTCCTTTCGATAGCATAAAATTGCCATCTACAATCATTGAATCTATGTTGTTTTGGTGTTTGAAGCTTTCAGAAACGCCTTTTATTTTTACCACCAATTGTTTGTCCTGGTACCTTAGCAAACAGTTGTCTTCAATGACTTCGGTAACATAAGCGACGCCTTCAGTATTTTTAACTTTATTCAAAAACGCCTCATCAATTTTAAACGATTTCCCTTCGACTGCAGTGATTTTAATTTCAGGATCAAATGTGCTGTACAATTGTTTGATTAATCCCTCAAGCCCATTAAAAACTGATAGCACTACAATGAGCGCCATTGTTCCCACCGCAACGCAAAGCATAGATATGATAGAAATCACATTGATGAAACTTCGTTTTTTGGCGGAGACAAAATATCTTCGGGCTATAAAAAGGGAGGTATTCAAAATTACTTGTCTAATTTATCGTAATCATTCTCCTCTAAAGGAGTTGTTGGAGGAATATGTAAATCTTTGAACACAGAGTCCATTTTCATGGCATAGTCAACACTTTCATCAAGGAAAAATACGAGCTGAGGAATAATCCTGGCCTGATGTCTTATTTTTACCCCCAATGTCTGACGGATCATTTTGGTTTGTGTTCTCACTTCTTTTAACAAAGCCTCTTTGTCATTCACCATCATAAAACTCAGGTACACTTTAGCCACACCCAAGTCAGGACTAATTTCTACCCTGCTTACTGTGATAAAGGCACTTCCGAACATTCCTTTGGTATCTCTAAGGAATATTTCACCAAGGTCTCTTTGAATAAGCCTTGCAAATTTTTGTTGTCTTTTACTGTCCATAATTATTAATACAAATATTATATTAATTTGCACAAAATTCTACTTAATTAGCTTTTAATTAGGGATTAAATACGAGAAGTTCTACTTTATTATTTTTGTCATCGTATTATCAATGATAAAGTCAACAATTCAAAAATAGAATTAGTAAATTGCTTCGAAATAAAGGTCAGAAGAAAACCTCGTTTGTTAGGAAATAACAGTCAAATTTCCCCTTCACTATGGTAAAATTTTTAAGAACAAATGATCCATTTAGAATATTAGGCCTCATTTTCATTTTGGGAATGTGTCGCTTGCCTGTATTTATTTATAAAATTCCTTTGTCTATTCAGGAGTTGAACTGGATGATATTGGGTGAAAAATTATCCAAGGGTTTTTTGTTGTACCAGGATATTTGGGAAACAACCGCTCCATTATCTGCTACATCGTATGCAATGATCCATTTGGCTTTTGGGAAATCACAATTGGCTTATCAAATCATTGCCTTGCTACTTGCTTTCGGTCAGGCGATGTTTTTCAATTATATATGCCGTAAAAATGAGTTGTTCAATGAAAAATCATTTCTCCCAGCGGCAGTTTATATTGTATTGATGAATTTGTTTTTCGATTTTTTTACCTTGTCTCCGGTGTTGATGGCAGCTACTTTTTTGTTGCTTGCCATTGACAATGTGTTCTATCATATCAAACAGGAAACCAGTGACACCAGTATTTTTAATACCGGGTTTTATGTAGGCTTGGCTTCATTGTTTTACTTGCCTTGTGCCTCGTTCATTCTATTTCCTATGTTTGGTTTTTTGCTGTTTAGCAGGACCTCATTCCGACAATATTTGATTTTGTTAATTGGTTTTGGATTTCCTACGGGAATTACTTTGCTGTATTTTTATTGGTATGACGCACAAACTGCATTTATGGTCAATTTTGTATTTTCCTACATTTACTTGGAGCCTGCAAGTATTTATTCGGCGCCGGTATTTATGGTGATTTTGATTGCTCCTCTGACTTTGGTTGGTGTAGCGATTATGGCACTTATTGGTTCTAACAGGCATATCAATTACCAGGTAGTTTGCCAGCAGCTGATGTTTTTTTTCATTATCCTGTCGTTGGCTATTTTTACATTTTCAGAAAAAAAAGGAGCTTATCAGTTGATTCCGGCAGTTCCAGCCATCGCTTTTTTTATTACACATTACTTCAATATCACCAGGAAAAAAGTTGTGGCCGAATTGGTTTTTTTGTTTCTCCTATTTTCCACTTTATATGTAACTTATGATTCGCTTTATGGGGGGGTATTAGAACATACCATTATCAATACCAACGAAACATTTGTTAAAAATTACCAATACGATCACTTGCTTAGGAATTCGAAAATTGTCGTTTTTGGTCCAAATAGAAGTATTTTTAGGAACAATTCATTGGCGACTCCTTATATGAATTGGGGCTTGGCAGATAACCATTTTGGCAACCTCGACAGCTATAACAATGTGGTGGGGATTTACGAAAATTTCAAAAAAGACATGCCTGATTATATCATTGACGAAGAGGGTATTGCGGAGAAAGTTTTTGAAAGAATTCCTCAATTGGCCAAAGCTTACGAGTTGTCTGATTATGAAAATGTATATATAAGAAAAGGTATTCGATAGCTTTTCAATTCGGGTATTAAGCTATCCTTTCAATACTATACGCTAAAATTTTACGCGTTTATATTTTATAAAAAAATACACATTTTACATTTCACTTCTCACATTTTCCAAATGTTGGACGTGAAATTAATATCGGATAAAATGTAACTCCATGGGAAATAAAATTTTAACGCTTTTACAAACGCTTATTGGTAAAGATTTAAGCAATAGCCCTTCTCCATTGGGGAGCTGGTTAAACGGTACTGTAAAAGCTGTAGATAGGGGAATGCTAGAAGTGATTTTTACTGTAAGGGCAGAAATGTTGAATCCTGCTCAGATTTTACATGGCGGTGCTTTAACGGCGATGATGGACGAAGTGATGGGAATCAGTGTGGCTACTTTGGGGAATGAAAAGTTTTACAGCACCATCAATATTCAGGTTGATTTTTTGGCTGCCTGTAAACTCGGCGAGCAAATCATAGTACGCAGTGATGTCATCAGGGAAGGCAAAAACATCATCAATACCGCCTGTGTAGTCACAAAACCTGACGGTAAAATCGTTGCTCGTGGAGGGTCTAATTTGTTGATGAAGTAGGAGAGAAGTATAAATGGAAGGTTTTTATAATTTTTAAGAGCATGTAGTTTACAAATCAATATGCTCTTTTATTACTGCTAATATCCTCAAGTGTTTAGAATATTTAAAAGACAGGAAATATCAGATTTGAGAAAGGAATCCATTGAGTATAGGACTTTGTCATTGCTGTTGTTGGAGAAGAACTCCAACAACAGCGTAAAGGGCTGTTAAAATAAATTTAATGGTTCATCAGTTCGTTTCTCAAGTTGATTTTATTTTTCAACATAAAAAACTTGAGCAATGGTCCTGCTGCCATACTCGTGGTCAATGCCATGATTACCAGGGCAACAAACATTTCATTGCCAATGATTCCTGCTTCTAAGGCCAACATTCCGAGGATAATTTCCATAGCGCCTCTGGCATTTAATCCAAACCCTACTGCTGCAGATTCGGCCC
>CALPQG020000255.1 GCA_943325655.2 Bifidobacterium breve
CTCGCTCTTTCCAGGCTTTGTTCTAGATTTGCAATTTCTTACATACGTTCGTATCCTACTTTTGCCAACCACTGTTTAAACGGTTCGGCTTTAGGGGAAGGAATAGATTGGATAATACGAAGTAAGCTTGGCGTATCAGCAACATCTGTTTCTCTCATTTTGCCATCGTTAGCTTTAAGTTTGAACTGTCGACAAATTGTCGACAGTTCAAAACCATCGTCCGTTTTTACCCTTATTTTCATTTTAAACCAATAATCTCTAGGGTTTGGACTATCCGTTAAAATTTCTACGACATCAATAATACTGAAGTACCATTTTTCTTCAGCTTCGTTCCATACCGAACGAACCGTTTTTTGTTCAAATAATTTGATAGTAAGGTCTGGCATAATTGTAAAAAGTTAGGTTAAAAGCGTTTTAATGTAAACAATTGAACTGGGGTATTTATTGTGATGCAGGTACATATATTCAGTTTTATCAATGGATTATCATTTAAAAAATCTGTGATAAAAAAATCAGGTTTTTTGTTTCTTTTTCTTTGCCGCCGGGAATAAAATGTTATTCAATATCAATCTGTATCCTGCTGAATTGGCATGTAAGTTTAAGTCGGTTGGTTCTTCGCCTACAAAGTGTTCATAATCTTCAGGATCGTGACCTCCATAGAATGTCCAGAAACCTTTTCCAATAGTGCCATGAACGTATTTCGCTTCACCAATGGAAGCATTTTCTCCCATCACAACTACTTCTGATTTGATAAGTTTTTTCTTGAATCCTGTAGTTTGCCCCATAAATCCTTTGATAGAAGTGGTGTGGCATTGGGTAAGCATGGTCGGAATCGGATCCCATTTGGCAGAGAATTGAAAGAGGTTAAAGTAATCATTGTTTTCATTTAAGCCTCGTTCAATTTTGTTGTTATCAATATTGGAATATTCGTATTCATAAGGACTCCTCACCAAATTAAAATTTCTGAAAGCCAGTGTTTTGGCGAAGTCTAATTTGTTTTGGGCAATGGGATCCGCTGGGTCACCATCGTACATTTGCTCACAAATATCAACACCTTCCGCGGACAAGGCAATGTCGTAGGTGTCTGTTGCGGAACACATCGCAAATAAAAAACCTCCACCTGTTACAAAGTCTTTGATTTTTTTGACGGTGGCCAGTTTGAGTTGAGATACTTTGTTGAAGCCATGTTTACGAGCCGATTCTTCATACGATCGTTGTTGGTCCTGGTACCATTGCGCATTGGCGTAAGAAGCATAAAATTTACCGTATTGACCTGTAAAGTCTTCATGGTGAAGGTGTAACCAGTCGAACTTAGGCAGTTCATTGTACATTACTTCATCGTCAAAAATGACGGTGTATGGAATTTCAGCGTAAGTCAATACCATCGTTACGGCATCGTCCCACGGCTGTTTTGTTTTAGGAGAATAGACGGCAATTTTTGGCGCTTTTTCTAATTTAACCACGTCCATATTGACATCGGCGGCGCTCAGTTGTTGTGCCAATTCACTGCGTTCTGTATTGCTAATGAGTTGATAGCTAATACCTCTTGCGATAATCTCTTTTTCAACTGTTACGTTGTGTTCCGTAACAAAGCTTCCTCCTTTGTAATTGAGGAGCCAGTCAACTTCCTGTCCTTTTTCAATTACCCAATAAGCTATGCCATAGGCTTTAAGATGATTGCGTTGTGAATCATCCATCGGAATTAGGATTGCCGTTGCAAAGCTAAAAAAACTTGAAAAAAGCAATATGGTTGTCAGGAGTAGTTTCATATCTTTCATGTAAACTTATAAAATTAGATGCTAAATATCAATGAGTAGGAGGGTTGAATGAAATGTTTTTTTAATAGACTATTTTATATGTGACGTTAAACGAAATGTTTTATTAAAGTTTGTGTAAATATTTGGAATGATGAATTTACATAACAATTTGTTTATGAATACCTTAATTTTAAAGATATAGCGACATTGCGTTAGGGGTAGTCCCGAAGCTTCGGGATTGTTTGATCCCGATATTCTCGGGAGAGTGCCGATAACCCGACACGCCCTTGCGGGGAACGCCCCAATAATTTTGCAATTTTAAATTATTAATCAGCGTATATAATTTTAAAAATATTTACTACCCAAAATCCTTCAGTAACTTAATTTCATTTCTATACAGCAGCAATTTTTTATCGTTTTCTAAATGTTTTAACAGGCGTGAAATGACCACCCTGCTGGTTCCCATTTCTTCTGCTATTTGACTATGAGAAAGTTGAAGGGCAGATTTTCCTGTAATTTTAGCTTTGTTAGCCAGGTAAGTAATTAACCTTTCATCCAGTTTATGGAATGCAATGGATTCAATGGATTTTAACAATTCGTTAAATCGTTGGGTAAAGCCATTGAAGATATAACTTTTCCAGCTCGGATATTTAATGAGCCACTCGTCTAATTTGTCATGTGGAATAGCGATGAGAGATACGTTGTCTTCTGCAATCGCCCGAACTTCACTTTTCTTGGCTTCCATACAACAGGAGTACGCCATAGAACAGCTTTCATTGCTACTCAAATAATAAAGGAGAATTTCTCGGTTGTCTTCATCGTTTTTCATTACCCTAATGGTGCCACTGATGATGTAGGGCATGAATTTAATGGCCATTCCATAATCAATAATGGTTTCTCCTTCCTTAAATGTTTTAACGTTTTTTATGGCCAGAATTTCTTCTGCCAAAGCAGTTTCAAACAGGAGGGTTAGTGAATTTCGAAGTGTTTCCATCGGGATAAATATAGCTTAAAATTTAAAGCGTTGCAAGTAATTATAAATTGTAAAATTGTCCATTTAATTGTTTTATCTGTTGTTGAATAATCAATTTCAGGTTTCTCAATGCACCTTGTTTTGATATTCAAAACCAAAATTGGGGAATTGTCAATGTTGCCACAAACTTTAATTCGAATTCTATTTTATTTTAGTAGTTTTGTAAGCTAGATAATTTTGCATACGAAACTTCTAAACCATTACGCTGTGTCTTTTGAATCCTTCAAATTTTCCAATCAATTAAATGCCAACCTTGAAACAATGACCCTTGTTGCTCCATTGGAAATACAATCGAAGGCATTTTCACGTTTTAAAGGCGGACAGGATATGGTCATTATTGGCCAGGATGGAAGTGGAAAATCTACCTTGTTTGTGTTGGGAGTAATCTCGCAATTGAAGTACGCTTTTGAATTGGCTCCCAGGGCTTTGATAATGGTTCCTACCAAAGAAAAAGGCATGGAATTGGAAAATTATTTCAGAGATTTGGGCCATGAAATTGGGCTAAGGATTTCTGGAATGTATACCAATGTGGATGAAGAATACCAACGTGAATTGTTGAGAGAAGGGTTGGATATTGTTATTGGAACTCCTGACCGTATTTTGTCGCTGTATATTCGTTCCGGAATCAATTTAACCAAATTGAAGTATTTTATTATCGAAGATGCCGACCAAATTATCAAACAAAACCAACAGGTAATAATCAAAAATATAGCCGATAACTTAGGTCGTTGTCAGTATATTATGTCCGCTAAAGAAGGAAGTGATAAATTAACCAAACTAGGGGGCTATTTTCTAATCAATCCGGTGACTTTTGAGGTTTAGTGAAATTTTACTAATCACTCAAAACTAAACATTCAAAACTCAATGAGGTAATTTTTCTCTCCATAAACCATATACCCAAGTACCGGCTATGGCACTTAAAAGTGTTACCGCTATCACGCTTGCTCCAGTTCCGATTTGAGCGAAAAGTGGTCCCGGACAAGCACCTGTAATTGCCCAGCCCAATCCGAAGATAAAGCCACCATAAATTTGACCCTTATTAAATGTTTTAGGATGAAATTCTACCTCTTCTCCATAGATGGTTTTTATATTGAATTTTTTAATCAGAAAAATACTTAATGCGCCCACAGCAATGGCAGAACCTATAATGCCATACATGTGAAACGATTGCATTTTAAACATTTCCTGAATCCTGAACCAGGAAACGATTTCGGCCTTCACGAATACAATTCCGAATGCGATTCCCACCAACAAATACTTGAAGTTGTACCACCAAGGATGTGAAAGGCGTGATTCATTTGTACAAATGGTATTCAAAGACCTGTCTTGGTATTCTTGTGGTTCTGTGTTATTTAATGTCTCTTTTGTCATGACTTAAGTTTTAAAGTGCTAAAATATATGGAAGAATAATGTTGGCCATCAGAAAACCTCCCGCCATAAAACAGCAAGTGGCAATCAATGAAGGCAATTGGAAATTGGACAAGCCTGAGATAGCGTGTCCTGAGGTACAGCCACCTGCATAACGCGTCCCAAAACCAACCATAAATCCTCCGACTACCATCATGATAAAACCTTTTAGGGAGAATAATGTGGTCCAATTGAATAACTCAAGCGGTACCAATCCATTTAAATTGGTGATGCCATACGTTTTTAATTCTGAGGCCAGGTTGGGATGAATAACCACCGGGTCTGGATTTGCTAACAAATTAATACTGAC
>CALPQG020000256.1 GCA_943325655.2 Bifidobacterium breve
CGTCAATTCGTTTAGGTCGTAAAGCTACGATTTTTATTCTTGTTTTTTTATCGGATTGTCTGTCTGTGTAGTGTGGTTCTACGCTTGCACCTAACGAATATATATACGCAAGTTAGAAAAAAACTTAAGTATACTGAGATTTATACCTAATATCTAGACATTTACAATGCATATCAGTAACCTTTTTTAATATTTTGAGTTCTACCATGAATTAATGGTTTAATAAAAACGACCGTTTTTTGTACTGTTAAACAGTCATACAAAGAAGCTAACATCGTTTTGCTTGTTCAGTTAAGTTGTTTGATTGATATTGTTTATTGATCTTTTTCTTAATTATCGAATAAAAACATCAAGGTTAAAAATATAGCTTGTATATTTATATTTATAGCCACTACCCTCGCTTTGGTTTTGTCTCTGACAAACGATAGCACAGTACCCCTTACAAGTACAATCATTCACGTGAAAGTTTGTGAGGACACCAACTTTGGCGTCGAGAGAATCTCACAACCGAAATCAAATGTTTTTTTACTCAAAACTCATCAATCAAAACTCATCACTGACTCACGGTTCTTTTCTCAATCCTTTTCTCATAATTTACCCCTTGAAAAATGCGTTGCACATAAATTCCAGGCGTATGTACCTGTGCAGGATCTAACGCTCCAACCTCCACCAATTCTTCTACTTCAGCAATGGTTATTTTACCCGCGGCAGCCATCATAGGATTAAAATTTTGAGCTGTTCCCCTATAAATTAAATTCCCCATAGCATCACCTTTCCAGGCTTTTACAATGGCAAAATCGGCACGCAACCATTTTTCCATCAAATACATTTTGCCGTCAAACTCCCTGACTTCTTTTCCTTCAGCCACTTCTGTTCCATAACCTGCGGGGGTATAAAAAGCTGGAATTCCGGCACCGCCTGCACGGATTCTTTCAGCCAAAGTTCCCTGAGGCAATAAATCTACTTCCAGCTCTCCACTAATATACTGACGTTCAAACTCATGATTTTCACCCACATAAGAAGAAATCATTTTCTTTACTTGTCTATTTTCTAACAACAAACCAATCCCAAATCCATCTACACCCGCATTGTTAGCAATACAGGTCAGGTTTTTAATGTTTTTCTCCAGAATGGCCTGAATACAATTTTCTGGAATCCCAGACAAGCCAAAACCACCTAACATGATCACGGCATTGTCGGCTATATCAGCGATTGCCTCTTGGGCATTTTTTACAACTTTGTTCATTTTGAAATAAGTATGAAATATCAGGTACAAGGAATATCACTTATTAACCGTGTCAGGTTCAACTGACACGCTTTGGATTGTTTTGAAATACTTTCAGCTATTTGATGAATACTATAATTTCACATTATTCATCAAAGTTGGATTCGATAAATGTCAGGTGAAAACTCTTGACAGGGCGAAAACCCACTACTTAATGTACTCATCATTAAACACTCAACACTATTTAAACTTCCCTTGTAAAGCCATCAACTTCGCTTGCAAATCATTCATTGGCTCTTCTTCCTTTTTAGGAGATGAAACAGGTTTGGGTTTGAACTCCTTAGCTTTGGCAACAATTGGAGCTCCGGTTGGTTTGGGTGCAGGTGAATTAACTCCCCCTGTTTTCATAGACAAAGCAATTCTTTTTCTAGCGGCGTCAACTTCCGTAACGGTAACTTCTACTTGCTGTTGCACTTTCACAAACTTTGACGGATCGCTTACAAATGTATCGGCTAACTGACTGATATGCACCAATCCATCCTGGTGAACTCCTATATCTACAAAAGCTCCGAAATTGGTGACATTGGTCACAATTCCGCTTAGTTTCATACCCACCTTAAGGTCGGCCATGGAGTTGATGCCTTCGGCAAATGCTACCGCTTCAAACACTTCACGGGGATCACGACCAGGTTTCGCCAATTCCTGTACAATATCAGTCAGGGTTGGCAAACCAACGGTTGCAGTCACGTATTTTTTTAAATCAATTTGTTTTCTTAATTCCTCTTTGGCAATAATATCCTGCACTTTACAGCCCAAGTCTTTGGCCATTTGTTCCACTACCGCATAACTTTCAGGGTGCACCGCACTCGCATCTAATGGATGTTTGGCATCCCTGATCCTTAAAAATCCTGCGGCTTGTTCATAAGCCTTCACACCTAACCTGGCTACTTTTTTCAACTCATTTTTAGATTTGAAAGGCCCATTTTCGTTGCGGTAATCCACAATATTTTGGGCCAGTACAGGTCCTAATCCCGACACGTAAGTCAACAATTGTTTGCTGGCAGTATTCACTTCTACCCCCACCCCATTCACACAACTCATCACCACATCGTCGAGGTTGTTTTTCAATTTGGTTTGGTCCACATCATGTTGGTATTGACCCACCCCGATAGACTTAGGATCAATTTTTACCAATTCTGCCAAAGGATCCATTAACCTGCGGCCAATAGAAACCGCTCCACGAACGGTAATGTCCTGGGTTGGAAATTCATCTCTGGCTACTTCAGAAGCTGAATATATGGAAGCCCCACTTTCATTCACCATCACTACCTGCACACCTTCCAATTTCAATTGTCGCACCCAAGTTTCTGTTTCACGTCCAGCAGTTCCGTTCCCGATGGCAATGGCTTCAATCTTAAATTGTTTGGTAAAATGTTTGATTTTCTCTTCTGACTCCTGTGCCCTTCTTTGGGAATCTAATGGATAAATGACATCATTTTCAAGCAGTTTACCCTGTTCATCCAAACAAACCACTTTACATCCTGTTCTAAATCCAGGATCTATGGCCATCACCCTTTTTTGACCAAGCGGTGCTGCCATCAAAAGCGGTTTGATGTTATCCGCAAAAACTTTTATGGCTTCTTCATCCGCTTTGGTTTTGGTTAAAATACGAATATCAGATTCAATAGAAGGCTTTAACAAACGTTTATAACTGTCGGCAATGGCTAACTTTACCTGACTGGCACTTTCATTATGGTTTTTGACAAATATATTTTCTAAATCAGCAATCACTTCTTCTTCTACCGGCACAATATCCAAAGATAAAAACAGTTCCTTTTCTCCTCTTCTCATGGCCAGCAATCGGTGCGAAGGCACATTTTTCATTGACTCTTCCCATTCGAAATAATCTTTGAATTTTTGAGCAGCGTCTTCTTTCCCTGCTATCACTTTGGATTTCAAAATCCCTTTATTCAAAAAATGATACCGTAATTTCACCCTTGCTTCCTGTTGTTCACTGATCCATTCGGCTATAATGTCCCTGGCACCATGAAGTGCTTCTTCTACAGTTAGCACTTGTTTTTCAGCATCAATATATTTCTCCGCTTCAGCAGATACATTCATTTTTTCCTGCGCAAACAACAACAAGGCCAATGGCTCCAATCCTTTTTCTTTGGCGATGGTGGCTTTGGTTCTGCGTTTGGGTTTGTATGGCAAATAAATATCCTCTAACTCCGACAGGGTCAAGGCACTGTCTACTTTTGCTTTCAGCTCAGGAGTGAGTACATTTTGGTCTGTCATAGATTTTAAAATGGCTTCTCTTCGCTTGTCTAATTCTCGCAATTGCTCAATCCTATCACGAATAGCGGCAATTTGAACCTCATCCAAACTTCCCGTAGCCTCTTTTCTGTACCTGGCAATAAATGGAACGGTACCTCCTTCTTCTAACAATGAAACGGTATCACTTACCTGTTTGGAAGAAATGTTAAGTTCTGAAGCAATGGTTTTGAAATAATGACTCATAATTGAAATGTGAATGAAATTTATACCAAGTTATTCGTTATTCTTTTGAAAGTTTGCCTTATCATTGTATTGATAAAACATGGACTTCATCAGGCTTCAAATATAGAAAAGATTGACGAGCCATTGATATTGAAATTCACTTTTGAAATGAAAAAAAACATTTATTTTATACTCCTATTGTTTACAGGCTTTTCCTGCGCTCCAAGCAGGTTTGTAAAACCCTTGGAACAAGGAGAAAAAGCCGTAAATATCAGCTTGGGTGGGCCTTTAATTGCTTTTAGTGGCATGACCATTCCTATTCCATTAACCACCATTACAGGCGCTTATGGTTTCAAACAAAACACCACATTGTTCGCTTCCTGGCATACGACTGCTGCATTGTTTGAAACCGTTCAGGCCGAAGTTGGCGTGGTACAACAACTTATCAAACAAAACAACTTTATTCCTGCCATTACCACTACGCCTGTGGCCAATGTGCTATTCAACAAAAATCATTTTAATTTTTATCCGCAACTGGATGTGAATGCTTATTGGCATTATTTACAAAAAAAGAATTTCTTTTATATAGGCGTAAACAATTGGTTTGAACTTCGACAAACCCGAACACACAACGAACCCCAAACCAACCATTGGTTTGTGTCTCCCCAAATTGGGCATACCATTGTGAGAAACAAATGGAATTATACCCTTGAACTTAAATATGTAGCCATCAATAAAAGCCATGAAAA
>CALPQG020000257.1 GCA_943325655.2 Bifidobacterium breve
ATCATTTCAATTAATGGGTCACTCCCCTTTTTCCCTAGAAAAATATATGGATGCCCATCTTTTAACAATGACAATTTTTTACATCCCAATTCTTCCACCTTCTTATCCAGGTATTTTTCAAAAGGAGGTTGGTTATTTCCTTCTGACCAACTTTCAAAATAGGCATTTCCAGCACTTACTAAGAGTACATAATCACCAGTTTTAACAGAATCTACAAACTGTTTAAAATAGTGTTTATAATTTGGCCAATTATTATAATTTGGACTCAAATTCACAAATCGGTTAACGGGTTGGCTACAGTGTAAAATAGGATACTCGTCAAACAAAGGCAATTCAAAAAAAGTATAAGGTTTTAAGGTATTTTTATCAAAAGCCAAGGCATATATTCCTTCCCCACCATATTTTTCACAACTGCCACTTTTAACAATTGGGAAATCATTGACTTTGATAACCACACTTCCATAGGTTCCTGTTCCCCCTGCTGTTGAGACAGAAATTTTTTGAATTTTAGGACCGAAAATCCATTTTTTCAATAGGGTATCTTTTTCCAAACCATCTACCAATGCATCTTTATTAAATTGTTCAAATACCGTTTGAGACCAGCCATTTGGTGCATTTTTAATGTATATAAAAGAACTTTGTGCTACCAAAGGAGATTCACCTGGAAGTAAAGTCTTAAACTTCACCCTCCAAAAAAACACGACGCTGTCTAAATTTGAAGGAAGGTTAGCAAATAAATTTACGTTTTTCCAAGAAACAGAAGCACCGGAATTCAATTCTGTTCGTTTATATACAGCACTGTTAAAAGCATAAGAAGTATCTATCTCAAAAACATAATCTCTTAAATCTGACAAGACATCTGTAGCTTGGGCGACCAAAGATACTGTTGAAGTATTTACAATTGAAAACTCCTGAGGCATCAAACAAGTTAAACCCGTTTTGGGCACATAAAAATTTAAAATTCCGATGTTGTTGTTCTTGTTCAACTCAATAACATTATCATTATAATTCAAATGTATTTTAATGCTATTTTGCCCAGCGGTGGCCAAATCCCTTGAATATATTACATAGTAAACAGTGTCTTTGTAAGAAACAGGATTTACATGCATCACTGGCAGATTTTTTTTAACACCATCTACTGTTCTTTCAACAGACAAATTAAAACCAGAAGAAGTAACCCTTCCAAAATTACTGATGGCAATCCCCACGGCAAATGAATCTGAAACAGCCGTAATTGGTTTACCGTCAAAAGATTTCAAAAAAAGTTGGTCGTCATTGGTATAATAATCGGGTTTTGTTGGTCCAAATATAACAACCGAAGGGTCGCCCTGTAACACCATTTGCTCCATTTGTGCTAGATTTCTAGGTAAATTAAGTTCGGGAAATCTTTTACATACTTCTTTATTGATGTCTCCAATACCAGCTGAAAAAAACGTAGTGTCTTTAAAAGCAGTATTGTAAAAAGTAGTTGAATAAGCCTTTAATAAATCTTCGTACGCATAATCTGTATTTCCCATCATGGAGATGGCACCTTTGTTGGGTGTTTTCATCCAGTTTTCTCCAAAGGATGATTTCGTAAAAGGATTTCCTGCTTTACAACCATGCAATATAATTATTGGATATTTTCCTTTATTGTTATAACCTAAAAATGGATCAGAAGCATACCCTATATCGATATCATTGGTTGTAGGAGAAGAATGTCCAAAAAAAGTGATTGCACTCACTCCTTTATTAACCGATACACTAATATCAAATATCTGAATATCAGAGGTTGATTTAGAAAAAGTAGATACCTGAGCACCTTTGTATTGTCCTTCAACAATTGATTTTAAATGATCAACGTTCCCTCTAAATTTTTGGATTTCACTTGCTTTTTTCCCTCCACTTAGGTGAATCATATTTTTACGCCACAATTGGTCATAAGCCAAGGCTTCATGCTCCTTAATTTTATCCAGGTAACTTGCTACATCTGCTGCATTTTGTGCGGTATAACGACCGGTCGGTATCGCAGGAACATATAAATTATATGGATAAACATTGGCACTAAATTTTATATCCGAACCAGGGGTTCCATAAGTTGGTACCAAATCAATATAGGACGGAACGGGATATTTTCTAGTAGAATCAATGCCATATTCATAAGCTTTTCCTATCAAAAACAAATACTTAGGCATAATTAAAGTATCTTTTGTCAAATAATCGCAGAATTTTTTAATGGCTAAAGGTGATTTCTCTCCAAAAGAAAACTGATTGTACAAAGCCTTAATGGATACAAGTAATGTATCATAATCTCCACCTACCTTTGAGGCCCTGTAATCACTGTAAGACCTCACTACATTTTGATATTGTCCGGCCTTAACCATTAACGAAGGGTGAGAAACGATTACAAAAGTATTGGCTGTAGTTTTATAATTCTTAAATGTCACCCGTTCAAGTTTAGAGATATTGACAACTTCATACCTGTCAAAATAAAATGATGCATCTTTTAACGAATTAGGAATAGCAAAGCGAATGGAATCAGAAAGTTGAAATTCAATTTTTTTTATGTTATTCAGATCAGAAATATCATAAATAGCTCTTAAATTGGTTATAAGAGGTAAAACCACATAATCAGCTGTATTCGAAGGAATTGTAATATATTTATTTGAAGTAGTCAGTATTTTTTGAGGGTAAGATAGTCCAATAAAACTAACCGAATACCTGGAATTTGAATTATTTACGACTATATAGAGTGAATCGCTCAAATAACTCATATCACTGATGGAATATTGACCTAAATAAGAATCACATGCATTAAAAGCAATTTGATCCAGATTTTTTAAGTTATTTAAAGAAGCCCCAGCAGCAACAGTAATATTATTTGGTTTATCATTGCGTCCTACAAGTTGAATACTTAGCTTAACATCGTTAGAATATGGATTAAAATTTGGCATTTTTATTTTAAAAGTAGTCGACCCATTAAAACTGCCAGAAGTCCATCCTTCCCCAGTATTGTATGCCGATTCGTGGGTATAGTCAAAATATAAATTGCCCTTAGCATATTCATCTTTAAAAACCGTCAATGTATCTTTGATATGGTACAATGCTGGAATTCCAGAAATTGAACCATTGTAATTTTGAATTCTTCTCCCTGCATTTCCTTCCCAGGACAAAAAATAATAAGCAGTATCTGAAAATAAATTATAATATTTATTCAATTGTTTTTCAGACCCATACAACAAACTATCAACCGTACCATCATTTCTTTTCCCAAAAAACTCCATATAAGAAGTGCTGACATTAGCTCCAGGATAATCAGCAATTGCCTGCTCTACTCCCCTATGAAATAATTTTATGGTAGCTTTGGAAACATCATTCACAGGAACGCCCAATACTGACAAATCATTGTAATTTAACCTAAAAATCCCGTCACTCACCACGGGGATTTTTACATAAGGTTTAGAATAATCTATCCATTCATTGTTGTATTTTGATTGTGCAAAACTCTCAAAAGTTCCAACAAAAATGATTACAGTAAGTACTAAACTGCGAAGATTGTGTGTACACATATAATTACTTTAAATTTACCTTAAGAGAAACCACATTTGAATAAATACTTTCACTTGACAAGCCAACCAATGTAGTTAAAGCATAATCAATATGCAGCATGAATACTTTAACGCCAATACCAAAATTGGGTTGAACCATGAAGTATTTTTCATTGCTAAAATCTTTAGTTAATTGTTGTACATTTCCTACTCCTGCCCTTATAAAAACAAGCTTTAGGTAATCTGCTTCAATACCAAATTTAGGATCAATGGAAGTAAACGATGACTTGATGAGCGTATTTCTTTTTCCATCAAATGTAAAGTCAGCATCTAAACCGGCCAATAAGCCTATTTTTTGAGTGATATTGAATTGATGTGCTACCCCAAAAATCAATTTTGGTAAAGTCACTTCTACAGAATTAGAAGGCAAATCATTATTCGTTTGAGCAAAAGTATTTCTTAAGAGCTCACTATTAATAGACCACATGTTATAAGTACTGGTTATGTCTCTTGCCATTAAACCCAGCATCCAATTCCTCCATTTGTATTGTACTCCGGCATCTAAACCAAAACCCCAGGCATTGGCAAAATCCCCTACATTACGGTATACCACCTTGAAATTTGCCCCAACATTTAAACCTTTAATTTTAAAATTTTTGCGTGCATAAGACAACAAAAAAGCATTGTCTGTGGCGGAAAAATATTTAATATTATTATAATTAATAGCACCGGTTGCATCAAACAAAAACCTGGTATCTGGAATATTATCAATACCAAACCTGATGTAAGAAAGCGCTAAAGTGCTGTTAGCGTCTGGTTTAGTAGAAATACTTGCATAGTCATATTTTGAAATTCCAGCAAAAAACTCAGAGTGCATGTAAGCAATCTGGTATTTGTTCGTAATGGAAGTGAGTCCTGCAGGGTTCCAATATCCA
>CALPQG020000258.1 GCA_943325655.2 Bifidobacterium breve
ACGCCTATACCTATTATTCTAAATTGCAAACGTAAATCAACTAAAATTTTAGTATATTTTTCCTTCATTGAATATTGCAAATAAAATACTACACCATTAAATTGTTACATGCCCCAAGCCTCCGCTACCGCTTTGTAAAAGATTTTCCCAAACGCCATATTCAATCCTTTTGCCAATTCGAGGTTATCGTCACAGGCTTGTTTCCAACCTTTGTTAGCTACTTGTAAAACATAGGGCATGGTGGCATTGGTCAAAGCTGTGGTAGAAGTAAATGGTACCGCGCCTGGCATATTGGCTACACAATAATGTACAATGCCATCCACTACATAGGTGGGATTGTCGTGCGTAGTTGGTTTACAGGTTTCTATGCATCCACCCTGATCTACCGCCACATCAATGACAACCGCTCCAGGTTTCATCAAACTTAACATAGCCCTGGAAATCAACACAGGCGCTTTTGCACCAGGAATCAATAAGGCACCTACAATCAAATCTGCTTGCTTGGCTTGTTCTAAAACGTTATAGCTATTCGAATATAAAGTCGTTACGTTGGCTGGCAATATTTCAGAAAGTTGGCGTAATCGGTTTAAACTTACGTCCATGATGGTGACAATTGCTCCCAATCCTGCGGCCATTCTTGCGGCTTGTGTGCCCACAATTCCTCCACCTAAAATCAACACATTTGCGGGGTTTACTCCAGGAACACCTCCTAATAAAATCCCCCTGCCACCCATGCTTTTTTCAAGGTACTTGGCTCCTTCCTGTATAGACATTCTCCCAGCGACTTCCGACATTGGAATTAATAAGGGCAAACTTCTGTCCGCTTTTTCGACCGTTTCATAAGCCAGGCAAACTGCTCCTGAAGCCAACATGGCTTTGGTCAGTTTTTCGGAAGAAGCAAAATGGAAATAGGTAAAAATAGTGTGGTGAGATTTAATCAAATCGTACTCTTGTTCCAAGGGTTCTTTTACTTTCAAAATCAATTCACAAACCTCAAAAATAGCTTGTGGCGTGGCTAAAATTTCAGCCCCGGCAGCGACATAATCTGCATCTAAAAATCCAGAACCTGAACCAGCATTGGTTTCTATATACACTTCATGACCAGCATTATTAAGTTCATGCACACCAGCAGGTGTTATGGCAACTCTATTTTCACTGTTCTTAATTTCCTTAGGGATGCCAACTTTCATAAGTGTACGGTTTATAGGTCAGAATACACTCAATACGACAACTATCAATGTTTAGTTTTGAGTGATGAGTGTTGAATTTTTAGTGTAAAATAAGCTAATACATTTCCAATTACTAAACACTTAAAATTTAACACTCAAAACTAAATTTCCTTTTACTAAACACTAAAAACTCAACACTCAAAACTAAATTTCGTCGTATGCCCAATCAATACGGTCTTTCATGTCTTTCAAGAGGATGCCTTGTTTTTTGAGTGTCGCACGAATTTCATCCACTTTGGCGTAATCTTTATTGTTTTTTGCTTCTTTGTAAAAATCTAATAACACAAGAATCAATTGATTGGTATCGGCCGTATTTTCTTCTACCAAACCAAGTACGTCTCCAACTATGGCGGTGTACTGTTGTTTCATAAAGTTAAAATTCGCCTCAGAAACATTGGTAATACTTGCAGGAGCGGTATAAAAAGCATTTATTTTTTTCAATAAATTGAACAAAGCCGCAATGGTCATGGCCGTATTCATGTCGTCATTCATTCCTAAAAGCAAATCTTCATTTAACTTTTTTAATTCTGCTTCAGCAGCATCATTCACCATTGTACCCTCAGGATTGGCATAATTTAAACCTCTCAGGATTCTTAAACCATTCATTAGTTTTAAATAACCTTTCTGTGCCGCATGAAGGGCTTCGTTTGAAAAGTCTAAGGTACTTCTGTATTGTGCCTGAAGAATAAAGAAACGGATCGTCATAGGGCTATACGCACGGTGTAACAAATCATGTTTTCCAGAAAACAATTGGCCAAGGGTAATGAAATTCCCCAATGACTTGCCCATCTTTTGTCCATTGATGGTAATCATGTTGTTGTGCATCCAATACTTTGCCGGAGCGGTATGGTTACAGGCTTTAGACTGCGCAATTTCACTTTCATGGTGCGGAAACAATAAATCCATGCCACCGCCATGAATATCAAAATGGTCACCCAAATATTTTTTACTCATGGCCGAACATTCAATATGCCAACCAGGAAAACCATCGCTCCATGGAGAAGGCCAACGCATAATATGTTCAGGAGAAGCTTTTTTCCAAAGTGCAAAATTAAGCGGAGAGCTTTTTTCTGACTGTCCGTCAAGTTCGCGCGTGGTGTTCAATAACTCATCTATTTTTCTACCCGACAACTCACCATATTCATTCGAAGCCGCATATTTATTTACATCAAAATACACACTACCCCCTGATTCATAAGCTAATCCTTGTTCAACCAAAGACTGAATCATGGTCAACTGCTCTACGATATGCCCAGAAGCCAAAGGCTCAATACTTGGAGAAAGTACATTTAATTTTGACATGTCTTGGTGGTAACTATTCATGTAAAAATTCGCTATCTCCATCGGTTCCAATTGAGACAATCTTGCCATTTTAGCAATTTTATCTTCCCCTTCGTCAGCATCATTTTCCAAATGTCCCACATCAGTGATGTTACGTACGTAACGTACTTTATAACCACTAAAAGTCAGGTACCTGAAAATAATATCAAAGGTAATGGCTGACCTGGCGTGTCCTAAATGCGCCTCACCGTAAACGGTAGGTCCACATACATACATACCCACGAAAGGCGCATGAATGGGTTCAAAAATTTCTTTTTTGTGAGAGAGTGTGTTATAAACTTGAAGAGGTGTAAGCATAGCTGTAAAGATATAAAATGTATTTACAAGAAAAAAAAAACAATGAGTTTTGAGTGATGAGTGTTGAGTTTTTAGTAGTTTTTTTACTCAACACTAAAAACTCAACACTCAAAACTACCTTAGCTGTATTTTTTACTCAACACTAAAAAGAGCTACCTTAAAATATACATTTTGCCCCAACCATCAGTAAATGCTTTGTCTCCAGCAGTTTGTCTCAGTTCCATTTTTTGTCCCTGAGACTTTAAAATAACACGGTATAAATATACGCCATTGGCCAACTTGTCACCAAATTCATCTGTACCATTCCAAACAAAATCGGTTTGATGTGTACCAGTTCTTAATGGTCCCAATTCATCTTGTGTTATTTCCTTTACAACCTTTCCGGATACAGTGACGATTTGAATTTTAACTTCTTCCGGAATTTGAGCTCCTGTCAAGGTATAAACAAACCTTGTGGCCGAAGAGAAAGGATTTGGATAAGGATAAAAATTCGAAATGGCAGACTTATTGACCACTTCAAAAGTAATTTGATAAGGCTGTATTCCAGCAATATTATTACTTGCATCAGCTCCCTGAACCCTCAAGGTATATTTACCATCAGGAAGGTTTTTAGGGTAATAATTAATACTCAGCTTATTGTTGTTTGCAGAAGAAGGGTAATGAATAAAGAGATCAGGGCTTGACATCAATATCCTTTCAAAACCACAAGTTTCACATTTCTTGAGGTAAATGCTCATTCCAACAGTATCTTTTTTGGCCAGGAACTTATTCTCATCTTTTAGAATAATCTGAATGTCAGGATTAGCAGAAACCACATCCCCATTCATAATCCTCATGCCATCAAAATAAACATCCAACAACGGATTTTGTTTGTCTCCGGCAACATTGAAGGGAACGACCCAACGGTTGTTGTCATACGATTGTTCAGGTTGTTGCAAAGGATTTACAAATACCTCTAACATGTTGTCTCCCACATGCCCTAAAGTATTGAAAGTCTTTTTGAAAGTAAAAACACTGTCAGGATGCAACACTTTATGAATGGTATCAGTGATATTGATTACTTCTTTGGCATTTGTTAACAACTTATATTTTACCAACAAAGGATTGGAAAAATCTTTGTTGAAAATATTGGTAAAGGAGAAATTCAACACCACAGAATCACCTTCCTGTTTCAGACCAATATTCTTGTACTTAGTTCCATCTAATCCCACGGTACCTTCTGGAACCGGATCAAAAACAACTTGTAATTTCTTGATTTGTGCAGGAGTAAATTTACCAAAATCCTGCAAGGTTACTTTAAGTTTTAGGAAAGGGTATATTTTCGCATCAACCACAGAAGACAAATCAAACCCATCGGCTAATGCAGTATCTTTTAAAATGATGGTTTCATCACCTTGTAAATTATAACCCAGTAAATCAATAGACCACCTGTCCTGTGTTGGTGATTCTAAATTAAGAAATTTCCTGTAAAAATTCCCCCATTTTGTGGTGGGTCCAATTTTTGTACTCACCAAAGATGCTGAAGGAGATGCACTTTGTAAAACCGTATCTATTCTGATGATTTGTTC
>CALPQG020000259.1 GCA_943325655.2 Bifidobacterium breve
GCGCCGCTTGAAATTTTATCAGATTGCAGTGTTTCTGTATAAATCCCAGGATTCATTTTTTGAGATGAAATAATGGATCCCACTTTCAAACCAAGTACATTGTAAAGTTCTAAAGATACCAACGCCTCTTCTTTCACTTCAAAAGTGATTTCAGCTTTTTCATGAATTGGATTTGGAGCTACATGAAACATTTCATTGGGTGTAATTTGATTATCCATTCCTGCGACAATTTTAGCTACCAGTTCAAAATCATCTGTACACACTTTGGCTGTTCCAGAGCTGCGGTACACAAAAACAGTTGCCGAGGTGGAGCCGCTACCCGTTATAAAATTGATACTGTACGGGTTAAAAAAAGTGCCTTTACAATTGATTTGTGAAGTGCTGCCACCATAATTTTTTACCCCTAATTGAATTGTAGAATTACTGGAATTGATATATGCACTAAAAATGTACTCAGTATTAGGAATGAGACCGGTAACCACTTGTTCTGAACCAGCTTCCCCGTCTTTGAATTCAATCCCATTATTGCCATTATTTGCACAAGTACTGGTCACATTTCCGCCCCATAAATCCCAGCCACCGGAAGTTTCTAAATCGGCGTTGTACAATAAATTACTTGAAGTAGGAACGGTTCCAACGGCAATTACAAATTTTTGATCTACACTATAAACACCATTTGAAACCCTTAAAGTGACTTGAAATGCTCCTTGGTTCGCGGTGTTTGGCGTTCCTGAAAGTAATCCCGAAGATGCATTAAAAGCGAGCCATGAAGGTAAGCCAATCGCACTAAAAGTTACAGGTGCTCCTCCAGCATCGTACCCATAAAATGTGTAGGCATACACGCTGTCTACTTTGATGGAAGTTAATGGTTGGGTAGTAATTAATATACTGGTACCAGGATCGGGTTTGCGGTAATTGAAACCAAGACTATCTAACCTTTCATATTGAGGATATAGGCGTTGTTGAAAATTATCAAAATCTTTACCAGGAGCGGCCCAATCAATATCAGCTAAAGCAAAAATTCTAGGAGCTACTAAATATTCTTTATCCGATTCGCTAGAAATTCTATCACTCCAAATACAACCTTCTACACCAAGAATTCGACTTTGTTGTAAAGTGGTCAATCCAGCCGGCATAGGTTCATAACCATAAGCAATACTCAGGTCAATAGCTGGCCCCCAGGTATCGCCCATTTCTCCATCAGCCCACCTCATGTCATAGTAAACCCTGTCATAAGGCGATAAAATGGTGTTGTAACCCGCTTTGGCTGTTGTAAATGCTCCTGAAGTTGTAGCAGATGCTGTTTCCCAGTATTGTAAAATTCCATTGGCAGGCGGAATACCATTGGTTTCTACTCCCGACCAGCCAATCCATTGTTTGCCTTTACTGGCAACAATTCCAGCGGCTCTTGTCATAAAGTAAGTTTTCAACTGCATATCCGTAGCAATGCTTTGGGCTGTTTTTCTGGCTGTACAATTTTTACATTGTGTCCATTTTGCAAAAGATTTGGTTTCGTCACCTCCTAAATGGATATAGCCCCCTGGAAACAGTGGTGCTATTTCACCAATAACATCGCTAATAAATGTAAATGTTTCTTCCTTTCCGGCACACAACAATTCACTATTTACTCCTGCAGCACATTGAACAGCAAACGGACCACCAAAAGCAGCATTGTTTTTGGTACACGACAATTCAGGATATGCCGCTAAAACTTCTACACTATGGCCGGGCATCTCAAATTCTGGAATTACTTCAATGTGTAATGCCGCGGCATAATTCACAATTTCAGTAATTTGTGCTTGTGTATAATAGCCACTGTTTCTGCCTGAACAAGTATTTACTGAGGAGATAGATTGTAATTTTGGTCTGCTTTTAATCTCAATTCTCCAGCCATGGTCGTCTACCAAATGCCAGTGGAATTTATTGAGTTTGATCATCGCCATTACATCCAGTAATTTTTTAGTGGCAGCCACACCGAAAAAATAACGGCTGTCATCCTGCATAAAACTTCTCCATTTAAAACGTGGAAAATCTGAAATTTCAACAACAGGAACGGTCCAATTAAAGGAAGGAATTGGCTTTTTTGCTTCTATTTTGGAAGGTAACAATTGACGTAAAGTTTGCCAGCCATAAAATAATCCGGCTTCAGTATTGGCTTGAATGGTAATTGAACTTGATTTTACAGAGAGTAAATACCCTTCATCACCAATGGTTGCATTTGGTGTAGTTAAAATAGTAAGGGCGATATCACCAGCAGACTCCGTCAACACAGAAGTATATACTGAAAAAGTATAGCCAGTAGCTTTTTTCAAAAAGGTCGACAATTTTGTGCCTTCATTGAAAGAATTGGCCTGAACAATAATATTGGAAGTAGCAGTGAGTTTAAATACGCCCAACCCTTGATTCACTGTTTGTGGTTTAGGAACGACGAATACGCCCTGGTTTTGAGCATTTAATACTACAGACAAATTGCAAAATACAGCAATCAACAAAACACAAGGCACTTTTTTGGCGCACCTGATCAACCTTACAATTGATTTCATAGCAAGAACTATTAAGGATTAATACAAAATTTAATTGTTTTTAAGCGGCGTAACTTTAAGCCAGTCAATCACCAAAGTTTTGGTGCCTTGCCATTTCATTTCTCCTGCCCAGGCAAGATCTCTAAAACCTAAAATGACATCAGAAGCATTTGTTGCTACTGCTTTTGTAATGGTGTGTTGGTGCACGCCATCAATAAAAAAATCTATTTTATCTTTGTACCAATCGATGGCATACACATGAAACTTGTTGTCTATTAAAGAAATTTGCTTCCCAGTAGAATCAGTAATTGCTTTGAACAAACCATCATAAGGCGTTTCAGTAGATACACTTGCATTTCCCCAACTGTTAAACCGAGCATCTGTCCATCCGTTTGGCGTGTCGATGTCATGATTTTCGGGTAATGTTTTCGCATCATCAGGAACAATTTCTATGTCAATTTCATTGAATATTTCATTGGCTTCTTGGTAGGTAAAAATAAATCCTACCAAACCTTGCACAGCAATTCCTTTCATTTTTACCTCCAAACGATGTCCTGGTCCAACTGAATTAACCGTGATGGTTTGGTATGGATTGGTTTCATCCATGTCATTGGTCAAATCCGAATCAACAACCAAATAGGCATAGCCATCTCCGGGACAGATTTTATTCCAGGAAGTTTGCCTGGGATTGATATCCGCTTTAAAAGACCATTCACCACCTTCCACCGGAAGTCCTTTCTTATTGAATTCTTCAATAAAATTAGTTTGAGCAAACAAAACATTGCCCATCAATAACAAGCTGGTAGTGAGTAGCTTCAGGGTTTAAAATGTTTAATTGAATGCATTATTTATTTAAAATAACCAATTTGACACTTTGTGCTATGCTATTGATTGTAATGCTGAGATAGTAAACCCCTTCGGCCAATTCATTTGTAGCCATCGTTTGGTGATGCATTCCTGCTTGAAGTATTTGCGCTTCAAGTAATGTAGTCACTTTTTGCCCTTGCATATTGTATAATGCTATCAAGGTGTTGGCTGCTGATTTCAATTCAAAATCTACCTGGGTCACACTTGAACTTGGGTTTGGATACACTTTGAGGGTTTTAAAAGAAGCCTCTTCTTCCATTTCAGTTAAAGGACTTTCAATCACCTCAAAATCATCGGCACAAACTGGAGTCGTATTTCCAATTCTATACAAATACACAATTGCAGAAGTATTGGTATCACCGGTTGTAAAAATTTTGGTGAACTGGGTCATTACAGTACTGTTACAAATGGTTTCATAAGTAGGTCCGCCAAAACTTTTAGTCCCTAATCCAACATTGGTCCCTCCGGAATTGACATAACCATTAAATGCATACCTGGTCAAAGGTTTTAGGCCTACTACTTTTTGTTCCACCCCAGCTTCATTCAATGAAAGCAATACCCCTCTTGTTCCAGTTCTTGAACAAGAAGTACTGATTGCTCCAGCCCATAAATCCCAGGCAGCTGTTGTTTCAAAACTTCCATTTACCAGTAAATTTGCTGGTGCTGCAACCAAACTAACAGCAACCGTAAAGGTTTGTTTCGTGGTCACAGTACCATCTGAAACATCTAAAGTAACAGTATGATTTCCAATATTTTGTGATGAAGGAGTGCCAGATAACATCCTGGTGGTTGGGTTAAAATTTAACCAGGCAGGCAATACAGAAGCGCTATAAGTGAGTACGTCATTGTTGGCATCTGTAGCGACAAGGGTATAAGTGTATAAAATATCTTTTGTGCCTGTTACAATTGGTGAAGAATTAATAATAGGTGGCGCATTGGTTTGTAGCAAGTTTGGCCAATTGGCAAATTGGGAAGCATCGTTCATCAAATCATTGAATGGAGGAGTTCCCCAAGTAGGATTTGCA
>CALPQG020000260.1 GCA_943325655.2 Bifidobacterium breve
CCATTTTTCCGTTGGTAATGTCTCTCAGTATCCCTTCAATTTGCTTGTCTGACAATTGTTTAGAACACCTTAATTTAGCTGTTTTTTGTTCACCGGTTTCGCCAAGAGTTAAACTGAATTTTGTGCTGTTTTTATTGGTAACGATGATGTCTTTCAAAAAAACTGGATTGTATCCTGTTCCCGTTACGCTAATGTTATACGTTCCAGGAATTAAGTTGAATACAGCCTTCCCAGTAGAATCAGTTTTGAAAATTGAATTTGTTTTTTTGTTTTTTACGGCGATATTAATAAAGTTTAATTTTTCTTCTTTTGAATTTTCTAAATTAAACCTAACCATTCCAAGTTGAGCACTGTCAGGAAGGGGACTTTCTGATTCACTATAAGTAGAGGCTTTATCATTAAGTTTTATCCTATAATCATACTTGTATTGCGCTTCCGCAATGAGCAGGGAGATCAATACCAGAAATATGGACGTGTAAATTTTTATCATGCCTTTTATTTTATGATCAAAAGTAAAACTACTTCGTTAATAAATATATGATTTAGCTTACTTTTTTTATACTCCTATTATTGAATAGTTGATGAGGAGTCAGTTAAATCATAGTTGATTAGACAATCACATGGTTACCTTGTCTGAATTCAAAAATAGTGATTTCCGGTGGCATTCCTATTCTTCCTGGAAATCCAAGAAATCCAAACCCCCTGTTTACGTACAGGTATTGGTTTTCTTTTTGGTATAATCCTCCCCATTGTGCATACATGTATTGTACCGGACTCCATTTAATGCCTGCTATTTCAACACCAAATTGAAATCCATGCGTATGGCCACTAAACATCACATCTACGTCTTTGTAATGCTTGTTGATTTGATAATCCCAGTGGCTAGGATCATGCGATAAGAGCAATTTTACTGGAATATCTTCTAGTCCTTCATGTGCGGGTGCGATTTTTCCATATTTAGGGAAGTTGCCTTTTGCACCATAATTTTCTACTCCAATGATGGCAATTTTTTCACCATTCATGGTCAATATCCTGTTTTCATTCAACAGCAAATCCCATCCCAATACTTTGTGTCCTTGTTTTAAGTCTTCAAGGTTTTTTTGTTTTGCCTGCATAGAGCTCCATTGTACATAGTCGCCATAATCGTGGTTTCCTAACACGGAAAATACGCCTAAAGGAGCTTTGACTTTTGAAAATACATCCACATATTCTGCTAATTCTTCTGCCTTGTTATTTACCAAATCTCCTGTAAAAAAAATGACATCTGGTTTTTCTTTCATAAGCATGTCAATGCCACCCTGAACAGCTTTTTTATTGTAAAAGCTGCCTGAATGAATGTCTGAAAGTTGGGCTATGCGCAAACCATGAAATGCTTTTGGAAGGTTCGGTAAATTGATGGTAACTTTCCTTACCTTGTAGTCATACGCACCTGAAACTATACCATAAGTCATTGCAACCAAAGGGATGGTTCCTATTGCCAGTCCTGTTTTAGCAATAAAATCAGACCTTGACATGTCCTCACTAACAATAGGAGTCGATTCAGGAGCTACAATTTTTTGACCTTTAAACAATAACCATTTTCCTCCTCTAATGATATCATCTATAAAAAGGAAGATTACGACGAATAACTTGCTGAAATAATTTATAAAAATGCTTCCAAGCAAGAATATTCTAAATGTTTTACCAAAAAGGTATGGGTTGCCTGCATGATAATAAATGAAACCAGCGATGGAAAGGAAAGTGATAGACCAGTATACAATTTTAATGTACCTGATTGTAATGGGATGGAATTCGTTTATTACTGTTTTTACGGCTTGATAAACATATAAATCAATCAGGAAAAACAGCAAAACAGCTATTGGCAGCATGAGTGTTTTTGGCATGTTTTTAATGTTTGTAATTTGAGTTGAATAAATGGGTGGTGCTATGATTTTGGGAGAAGTAGCAACCTTTTGTTGGGCACATGACTGTGCCCAACATCGGGAAGCTCAACAAACACACACACATGAAAAAAAATGACTTATATTTTTGTTGGTTTTACAACTACCTTGTGACCTGTATTAAGTTTTCGTTTTAATTTATCAGTGAGCAAGTACATTGCAGGTACTAGAAACAGTGTTAACAATGTTGCGAAGGCTAAACCAAATATCATCGTCCAAGATAAAGGCCCCCAAAAAGCAACACTATCTCCTCCAAAGAAAATATGAGGATTGAGTTCTGTAAATAGTTTCACAAAGTCAATATTCAGGCCGACTGCCAAAGGTATTAATCCAAGGATGGTTGCTGTCGCTGTAAGCAAAACAGGAGTCATACGTGTCCTTCCTGCTTCAATAATCGCTTCTATGGTCGAAAGTCCTTGTTCTTCAAGGTGATGCGTAAACTCCACCAATAAGATTCCATTTCTAACCACTATACCAGCCAGGGCAACAATCCCTATCCCTGTCATAATTATCGAAATATCCATTTTAAAAATGGAGAATCCAAGTAAAACACCAATTATTGAGAAAACTATTTCTGAAATAATTATAATCGGTTTAGAAATCGAATTGAATTGTGTCACCAAAATAATGAAGATTAATCCAATAGCAATTAACCCTGCCATACCCAGGAAAGCGCCTGTTTCTTTTTGCTCTTCTTGTTCACCTGTCATTTTTATTTCAACGCCTTGTGGGGTTTGAAATTCTGGAAGTGCTTGCTGGATTTTGGTAACAATATCATTCGCATTATAGCCTGTAAGTACATTTGAAGAAAGAGTAATCATTCTTTTTTCATTTTTATGTTTAATTCCTCCATAGGTATTTGCATATTTAATGTGTGCTATAGATGACAATGGAACTTGTCTGATAATACCACCAAGATTCATATCTCTGTAGGTAATTTTTGTATTGAGCAGGGCTTCGATATCGTTACGTTGCGTGTATTGGTAACGCAATTGAATAGGATATTCTTCTCCTGCTTCACGGAATTTTGATACTTCTTGTCCAAATACTGCTTTACGAATTTCGCTACCAATTTGGCCTGTGAAAATACCTTCTGTATTTGCTCTTTCTCTGTCAATTTCAATGACTACTTCTGGTTTGTTTTTAACCAAATCTGATTTCAGCTCTTCAATTCCTTTTAATCCTAAAGCATTGATGAATTTTTTTAGTTTTTCAGACGAAGCAATGATTTGTTCAAAGTCGTCTCCTTTGATTTCAATATTCACTGGTTTACCAGTTGGAGGACCTCCTTTTTCTTGGTCAACAGTAATTTCAGCTCCAGGAATCCCTTTTACGGCATCTCGAATATTTTTTAAACAGGTAGAAGTGGAGGCACCATGACGTTTTTCAAATTCAACAAATGCCACAGTTACTTTACCTTTGTGGGGTTGTACGTTGTTTGATTCAGGGTCTTGTGGGTCTCCAGCACCAACGGCAACGTTTGAAATCACAGATTGAACGATGGGATTGTTTTCTCCCAATACACCGAATATTCTGTTTTCTACTACTTCAGTGATACTGTCTGTATAGGCTTGGTTGGTTCCAACGGGTAATGTAATGTAGGTAAAGGCATAGTTGGGTTCACTTTGAGGGAAGAATACGACACCTGGTTTTCTTACTCCCATAAACCAAAAGGTGAAAAATAATAAACCAACTGTTCCCACAAGCATATATACAGGCCTCCATCCTTGCAGCATAGTTCTTAATCGGTTGGCATAGCTGTTTTGTACCCTTGGCCAAACGTTGTCCTGAAAGTTTTTAATCACTGAGGTCAACACAAACTTGTTCAGGCAGTATAATCCTAACATGGTAACACTAATGTTTCCAACTCCGAAATTCCCGCCCAAGTAAGCAATTAAAGCAATTACAACAAATACCATCACCGTGATGATAAAACCTTTGGTGATTTTTGATTTATTATGATCTTCGTCAGTATGTGGCTTCATGAAATCAACTGCAAATACAGGATTCATGATATATGCTACAATTAAAGATGCAAATAAGGTTACAATTAAGGTTACAGGTAAGAAGAACATGAATTTACCAATGACGCCTTTCCAGAATACCAATGGGATAAATGGTGCAATGGTGGTCAATGTTCCTGAAAGTACCGGCATAAATACTTCTCCTGCTGCTTGTTTGGCCGCTTTCACAATCGGCACTTTACCATTGTCAAAAATTCTATGGGTGTTTTCAACTACCACAATGGCATCATCAACGACGATACCCAATGCCAGTAAGAAAGAGAACAGTACAATCATATTGAGTGTAAACCCTAAGGTTGGCATCAACATAAATGCTATAAACATGGACAATGGTACCGATAAACCTACGAAAATAGCATTGGTCGTTCCCATGAAGAACATCAGAATGATTACCACCAGTATAAACCCAATAATGATAGTATTGATCAAATCA
>CALPQG020000261.1 GCA_943325655.2 Bifidobacterium breve
CAAGTTTAAAAGTAAACTCGATAACCGAAAACTTGAAAACCAAGATGTCGAGTGTAGAGTTTACAGTCTATAAGTAATCTTTTATGTTTACAAGTCATCGAGTTGTCAGGTTGTCAAGTTTAAAAGTAAACTCGATAACCGAAAACTTGAAAACCAAGATGTCGAGTGTAGAGTTTACAAGTAAACTTGATAACCGAAAACTTGCAAACCAATTCATACCAAATGGATTTTTTTAACTTTAAATAATAACCACTTCATTTGAATTTATGGAAATTATGCATTAATTTTCCGATTCAGTTTATACTTAATCTTTTACAATGCTGAATAAATACAGTTCAAAGCTTACACAAGACATAGATCAGCCAGCATCTCAAGCGATGCTATATGGTGCGGGGTTTTCTGATGAAGATATGAAAAAAGCACAAGTGGGAATTGCCAGTACAGGATACGAAGGCAACACTTGTAACATGCACCTAAACGGACTTGCTGCTATTGTAAAAAAAGGCGTTCAAAATGCAGGCTTAAAAGGATTGATTTTTAATACCATAGGGGTAAGTGATGGGATGTCAATGGGAACCAATGGCATGTCTTATTCACTTCCTTCTCGTGACGTGATTGCTGATTCCATTGAAACAATTGCTGGTGCCCATTTTTATGATTCATTGGCCACTATTGTTGGTTGTGATAAAAATATGCCGGGAGCTATCATTGCTATGTCTCGTTTAAACCGTCCATCTATCATGGTGTATGGTGGCACGATTCATTCTGGTTATTACAAAGGTGAAAAGTTGAATATTGTTTCGGCATTCGAAGCTTTAGGAAAAAAATATACAGGTCAAATCTCTGACGAAGACTTTAAAGGGGTTATCAAAAATTCTTGTCCGGGTGCAGGCGCTTGTGGGGGAATGTATACCGCCAATACCATGGCTTCTGCCATTGAAGCATTAGGGATGAGTTTGCCTTATAGTTCTTCTGCGCCAGCAACGAGCGATAAAAAAGCAGGAGAGTGTTTAAGTGTTGGTGCTTATTTGAATATTTTACTTGAAAAAGATATTAAGCCAAGTGATATCATCACCGCTGAATCTATTCAAAATGCCTTGGTGGTAGGCATGGTTTTAGGAGGATCAACCAATTTGATCCTACATTTCTTAGCCATTGCCAAATCGGCCAATATCAAATTAACGCTACAAGACATTCAAAAATTAAGTGATAAAACCCCCTTGTTAGCTGATTTAAAACCAAGCGGTAAATACATGATGGAAGATTTAGATGCCATTGGTGGCGTACAATCTATCATGAAAATGTTGGCTGCGGAAGGTTTATTACATCTTGACTGTATGACCGTAACCGGTAAAACAGTGAGAGAAAATTTAAAAGAGGCTCCTGATTTACCTGCAGGACAAGATATTATTTACCCTTTGTCTAAACCTATTAAATCGACCAGTCACCTTCAAATGCTTTATGGTAATATTGCCATTGATGGTTCAGTAGCCAAAATTACTGGCAAAGAGGGGGAGTTTTTCGAAGGTCCTGCGAGGGTGTATACTTCAGAAGAGGATTTGAATGCGGGGATTATTAACAAAGAAATTCAAGCAGGTGAAGTAATCGTGATTGCTTATGTGGGTCCTAAGGGTGGTCCTGGAATGCCTGAAATGCTTAAGCCAACTTCTCTTTTAATGGGAGCAGGTTTAGGAGACAAGGTGGCCTTGATTACTGATGGTCGTTTCTCTGGAGGAACACACGGTTTTGTAATCGGTCACTTATCACCAGAAGCCATTGAAGGCGGTACTATTGGCTTAGTTCAAAATGGGGATATCATTACCATTGATACCGCCAACAATAAAATTAACGCACAAGTATCTGAAGAAGAATTTGCCGCACGTAGAGCAAGATGGGTAAAACCTCCTTATCGTGTTACAAGTGGTTCTTTATACAAATACATTAAAAATGTTTCTTCAGCTTCTTTAGGCTGTGTTACTGATTTATAATCAATTAAATTTGTCCTTTATTAAAGGCTTATGAAAATAAAACTAAGAGGAGCTGACTACGTTGTTAAAATCCTTGAACTGTTAGAAGTTGATTCATTGTTCGCTTACCCAGGCGGAGCGGTATTGCCTATTTACGATGCCCTTGCCAATGGTAATGTAAAAGATATTTTAGTACGACATGAGCAAGCGGCGTCTTTTGCGGCCAATGGCTATGCAAGGGTAAAAGGCAAACCTGGTTTTTGCTTGGCTACTTCAGGACCTGGAGCTACCAATTTGGTAACGGGTATTGCCGACGCTTATGCCGATTCAATTCCAATGGTGGCCATTACTGGTCAAGTGATGCTGCATTTAATTGGTACCGATGCCTTTCAAGAAACAGACATCACGGGTATTTGTTTGCCCATTACCAAAAAAACCTATTTAATTAAAAACCTCGACAAAGCGGCGCAAATTTTTACAGAAGCTTACGAGGTAGCCATCAATGGGCGTCCTGGTCCTGTATTGATTGATATCCCTAGAAGTGTGCAAGGGGAGTATATCGAATTAGAGGAAAACTGGGAAGAAACATTTGTAAAACCGGTATTAAAACGTGTTTACAAAGCCACGGAACAAGATTGGGCAAAAGCCAAAGCGTTGGTTGCGGGGGCAAAAAAACCATTGATTATTGCTGGGCACGGAAACTTATTGTCAGATTCATGGAAAGAAATTCGTGAATTTGTGGATCGTGAGCAAATTCCTGCCATCTCTACCATTTTGGGTATTGGCGTTTTCGAATCCGATAATCCTTTGTATTTCTCTTGGTTAGGAATGCATGGAATGAAATATGCCAACCAAGCGGTTCAAGAAGCTGATGTGATTTTAGCTTTAGGGATTAGGTTTGATGATAGAATTACGGGTCGTTTAAAAGATTTTGCCCCGAATGCTAGGGTGCTTCATATCGATATCGATAATAGTGAAGACAATAAAAATGTTCCTACAGAAGTATTTATACATGCCGATTTAAAATTGGCTTTTCAAAATTTCCCGCTTACACGCAATGCTGAAAACAGCGCTGACCGTGAAGCATGGGTAGCGTATTTGAATTCCTTAAGAGCTCAATTCCCTATTAAACCTGTTGATTACGATATTTTCAACATGATTACGGCCATCGATGTGTTAGAGAAATTGTCTCCCGACGACATGATTGTGGCCACTGATGTGGGACAACACCAAATGTGGTCTAGCCAATACCTTAATAAATTACAACCAAATCACTTCCTTACCTCCGGAGGATTGGGTTCTATGGGCTTTGGTTTTCCTGCAGCCATGGGGGCACAAGCGGCTGCGCCAGATAAAAATGTTTGGTGTATTACTGGCGATGGCTCTTTTCAAATGAACCTTCAGGAATTAATTACTTGTGTACAAGAACAATGGCCTGTTAAAATATTAGTGCTTGATAATAACTATTTAGGGATGGTTCGTCAATGGCAAGAACAGTTTTATTCAAGAAATTATTCTGGTGTTGATTTATTGAACCCTAATTTTGTTAAATTAGCAGAAGCTTACGGTATTGAATCGGCAGAAGCAACCAATGTGGTTGAATTGGCTGATGCAATCAACAAAGCCAATAAGTGTAAAGGACCATTTTTGGTTCATGCAAGGGTATTGAAAGAAGATAATGTATTGCCTATGGTTGCTCCTGGAGCAAGTTTAAGTGAAACAATCTACTATCCAGCCAATGAAGTAAAAGATTTCGCAAAGAAAAAATTGAATTTAGAAGATGCAACAAAACAACTGGCTTATAAAGTGTAGTCATACACCAGAGTCTCTCGATAGAATCATGATGGCGTTTCGTAAAAGAGGGTTGACTGTAGAAAGCGTATTTTACCAAAAAGTCGATGAAAAAAATGCTTCTTGTAAACTCGTATTTATGGAAGATGATATTCAGGCAGGTAGAATTTACAAAAACCTGATCAGGTTAGTAGATATTTATGAAATTGAAAATTTAAAATAATTCAAAGTCCCGATCCAATCGGGACTTTCTTTTTGGTATGTAACAATAATTTTCATTCTTTCATTTTTTACTGAAAAACTATACCTATTTACAATTAATGAAATACACCACCCAAAATATTTACCAGCAGGCTTTTTTGAAGAAAAAAGAAAACACCAAATTTATCAATAAACTAAAGTTGAAAAAGACTTTGGCCCGTCAATTAGACGAAACAGTACATAAAATTCACGACGATGTTTTTAAGAAAACCAATTGTTTAGATTGTGGCAACTGTTGTAAAACGACCAGTCCAATTTTTAAAATGCCAGACATTGAAAGGCTCTCAAAATTGTTTAAGGTGAAAACGCCTCAGTTTATTGATGAGTTTTTACACCTCGACAAAGAGAATGATTATGTGTTGAACAGCAC
>CALPQG020000262.1 GCA_943325655.2 Bifidobacterium breve
GTTGAAAAAAACCGAAAAGCATACCAAGTGGAAGAAGTTTTGCTGACGGATGAATTGAAAAAAGAAAAACAAGACACTATTGCAGCCAGGGAAAAAAGAGCTAGGGCTTATCAGAAAAAAATATTTGGTTTTGAAGGTTTGATTTTCCTAAAAAAACAAGAACTTGTGAAGCCTGTTCAGGACAAAGTTTTTGAAGCCATTGAAAAAGTGGCCAAGACAAAACAATTGCAAATCGTATTCGACAAATCTGGTGATTTGGTAATACTCTATTCTGATTTAAGACATGATTATTCTGATTATGTCTTAGAAGAACTGGGATTGGGAGACCCCAAGGATACTGTCGATAATAAAAAGTAAATCATATAAATAAATTAAACAAATGAACATTCCATTTAAATCCGTATTTGTTGCCGCATTATTTGCTATCGGCATAACTGTAGCTTCTCAGGCACAAAATTCAAAACCATTAAAATTAGGTTATACCAGCGTTGATTATATATTAGTGCAATTGCCTCAAAGCAAACAAATTGAATCAGAGTTAAAAGCTTATGAAGCACAATTGACCAAACAATTACAAGACAAAAATAAAGAACTGCAAGACAAATATGCTGCTTACCAAAAAGGAGAAGCTTTAATGGCTGAGCCGGTAAAAGCTGATAAGCAAAAAGAATTACAAGATTTACAAGCAAGAATCCAGGAGTTTCAACAAAATGCGGAATCTTCCATGCAGAAAAAACAACAACAATTGTTACAACCTGTGTATGAGTTGATTCAAAAAAACATCAAATTGGTAGCTGATGAAAATGGTTACACGTATATTTTCAATTCTGATGTATTGTTACATGGTCCTGAAGGTGATAATTTATCAGACCTTGTTTTGAAAAAATTAGGCGTTACACCAGCAGCTAAAACTACTACACCAGCAACTGCACCACTTGCACCAAAAGCAACGGCACCAGCTACAAAATAATGGAGTGATTATGCCTTACAAAAAAATGACCCTACAACAATGTAGGGTCATTTTTTTGTTAATATGGCTAATACTGTTTTTTATTCGGCATGATTGTTTATATTTAAACATAAGATTTAGCAATATGAACAAAACTATTTCTCCCCCCTACCTTCAAGCTGGCGATACGATTGCAATCGTAGCTACTGCACGTTTTATTACGCCTGACATCCTTTTACCTGTCATTAAAACGATTAACTCATGGGGTTTAAAAGTTTACCTACACCCTGAATTATACGCACAGGAAAATCAATTTGCGGGTTCCGATGAAACCAGGGTTAGGGTACTTCAGGATTTACTCCACAACACCACTGTTAAAGCTATTCTTTGTGCTAGAGGAGGCTATGGTACAACACGAATAATTGACAAGCTGGATTTTACCCATTTTAAAAAAGCGCCTAAATGGATCATAGGATTTAGTGATGTCACGGCTTTGCATGTCCGACTCAATCATCTTGGCATACAATCGCTTCATAGTATCATGCCTATATTGTTTGAAAATATCGGAGCAGAAAAATCCACTTTATCATTAAAGTCTACCCTGTTTCAAGACTTTCATGATTTTAATGTGTTGCCACATGAATATAACAGAACAGGAACAGCCACTGCCGAATTGATCGGTGGAAATTTGTCAATGCTGGCACATTTGATGGGAACTCCTGATGAAATTGAAACCAAAGGTAAAATCTTATTTATTGAAGATTTGGATGAATATTTATACCATATTGACCGCATGATGACCCAATTAAAAAGAGGAGGAAAAATCAATCAACTTGCGGGTTTAATTGTAGGCCACTTCTCTGACATGAAAGACAACCTTGTCCCTTTTGGTAAAAATGCATTACAAATCATTGCCGATCAGGCCAAGGAATTTGATTTTCCGGTTTGTTTCGGATTTCCGGTTGGACATGCATTTGACAACATGACTTTGGTTTGTGGCGCTGAATACAAACTGGCTGTAACAGCCCAAGGGTCACATCTTTCATTGGTATCTGCTTAAATTTTATTTCAAATGACTATTTTACATACCGCTGATTGGCATTTAGGGCAAACTTTTATGCAGAAATCGAGAAAGGAAGAGCACCAACTTTTTATCCATTGGCTGCTTGAAATTCTTGACCAAGAAAAAATTGATGTCGTTATTGTTGCCGGAGATATCTTTGATGTTGCCAATCCGGCGATTGAAGCCATGGATTTGTACCACCAATTTTTATTAGAAGCTTACAAACAAAACATTGACGTCATTATCATTGGCGGAAACCATGATTCTGCCGCACGCCTGAATACCACAGGAGATTTACTCCGCTTATTAAATGTTCATGTAGTTGGAGGAGAAGTGGATGCCTTAGGGAAAATAATTCCATTGGTCAATAAAAAAAATAACCTCACCGAAGCTGTAGTGGTAGCTGTTCCTTATTTACGAGATGGAGAAATCAGAAAAATTGCTGAAGGCGAAGAAGTAATAGAGGCACATCACCAGTTTTCTGCAAGTGTTCAAAAGCATTACGATGGATTGTTGAAAGAAGCCAGTGAAAAATTTCCTGGTGTTCCAATTATTGGAACAGCGCATTTGTATGTGAATGGAAGTGCACTTTCAGATCCTGCAATAGAAAACATGCACGCTATTGGTACTTTGGGTCAACTTTCATCCAGTGCATTCTCTAAAGGTTACGCCTATATTGCGATGGGGCACATTCACAAACCACAAATTATGAAACATGGAGAAGGAGTTATAGTAAAATATGCCGGCTCTCCTATCCCACTTAGTTTCAGTGAAAGAGAAGACCAGAAAGAAGTTACGGTATTAGAACTTTCCGCAAATCAACTTACTACCAGAACCATAAATATCCCTTTGTTTCGGCCTTTGCGCAGGTTCAAAGGAACACCAGAAAAGGTGACTAAAATCATTGAAGAATACCAACACAATACTTTGTTGCCCGCTTGGGGAGAAATTATCCTGACGGAGAAAATGAATTTTATTGAATTTAATCAGCAGATAGCAACATTTTGTATTGACAATAAAATAGAAATTCTCAACCGACAATTAGCTATTCCTTCAACCACTTACAATTCTATTCGTGAAGAGTATATTGCTGGAGCCGACAACAATCCATTGGACAATGTGACTGAAATATTCAAATTAAAATGCGAAAAATCAGGATTGAATGATGAGAATACCAATGCACTCCTCCCCCTTTTTGAAAATATTTTAACACAGGTAAATGAAATTAAATAATACTGCCGCATGAAAATACTTAAAGTTATCCTGCGAAATATTCATTCACTCAAAGGAGATCACACCATAGATTTTGCTTCCGGAGTTTTGGCCAATGCCGGATTATATGCCATTACCGGGCAAACAGGTGCAGGAAAATCTACCATTTTGGATGCGATTACTTTGGCTTTGTATGGCCAATGTAACCGACACGGAAACACAAAATCAGAAGAAGAAATTATTACCCGTAATGAAAAAGAAGCTTTTGCCGAAACTACTTTTGAGGTCGACCATGAAATTTACGTGGCAAGATGGGCTGCCTCATACACCAAAACCAGGACACTAAAAGCTACAGAAAGACGGTTATTCAAAAAAGAACAGGATAAATTAATTTTACTTTCCGAAGGTGTTACGCTCACACAAAATGCCATACATGCTATTGTCGGTTTAAACTTTGATCAATTTACCAAATCGGTATTGCTGGCCCAAAACAATTTTTCAGCGTTCCTGAAAGCCAAACCAAGTGAAAGGGCCGAAATGCTCAGTAAAATTACAGGAACCCAAATTTATGAAGACATTTCCAAAGCCACCTTTGAACAAACCACTATTTTAAAAGAAGAAATAAACCACCTTAATGCACAATTAAGTGGCGATTTACTCGATGAGGCAACTCTTGAATTGTTGAAAGATCAACTTATTGAAAAATCATCCAGCCTAGAAACCTTAAAACTTTCACTTCAAAATATTGCTGACAAAATTGCCCTGATCAAGGAACATACGAGTCTACAACTGGAGATTGAAAATTTAGAAATCAACATCAAGCAAATTGAAGCAATACAAACTGAAAACAAACCTCAGTTTGAATTGCTGGACAAGTATCAAAAAGCATTATTACTTCAAAATGAATTGAATAAATATGAGCAAACGCAACTCAATATTGAGTCGACTCATAATGAAATTATTGCTTGTAAGTCTATTTTAAGTCAAACTAAAATAGAAGCAGAAGCACTACAAACTGCAATAGCAACCCATACCCAAGCGTCAAATGCCGTTGAAAAAGAATTGGAAACCAAACTTCCTACGATCAATGAAGCTAAAAAATTACAAATAGACTTAGACCATAAAACGAGCACTCTTCAGGAAACGAA
>CALPQG020000263.1 GCA_943325655.2 Bifidobacterium breve
ACTCGTCCCGATTTTTTCGGGAAGCTCAAACAATCCCGATATTCTCGGGACTCCCGCTAACGCAAAGCGGATGTACTAAAGCTTTTTGTGTTTTTCTAATGAAATATTTGTCAAAATGTATTAGACTATTTAATATATGTGTTTGGTATAATCAATTATTTTAATGCGTTTGCCCTAGATTAATTGTACTGTAAGTAGTGTCTCCATTTGTCCAGTACTGCGGTAAAATCTTCTGGAAGTTCTGTTTCAAATTGCATAAAATCTCCTGTCGCTGGGTGCACAAAACCCAAAGATTTGGCATGTAAAGCCTGACGAGGAAGCAGCTTGAAACAATTTTCTACGAAGGCTTTGTATTTAGAAGTTAAGGTTCCTTTGTGTACTTTGTCGCCAGTGTAAGTAGCGTCGTTGAACAAAGGATGTCCCAAGTATTTCATGTGCGCACGGATTTGGTGTGTACGACCAGTTTCCAAATTACACTGTATCAAGGAAACATAGCGCAAACTTTCTAATGTTTTGTAGTGGGTGATGGCGTGACGACCGTTGTCGCCTTCAGGAAATACATCGGTAATTCGTCTGTCTTTCAGGCTTCTGCCCACGTGTGCATTGATGGTTCCTGCTTCTTCTTTGGGCATTCCCCAAACCAAAGCGTAATAAGTTCTTTCGATGCTGTGGTCATAAAACTGTTTGGCCAATTTGTTCATCGCCAATTCAGATTTGGCAATCACCAACAAGCCCGAAGTATCTTTGTCGATACGGTGTACCAATCCCGGACGGGCAAAACCGTTTTGGGAAGTAGGTAAGTTTTCGAAATGGTAAACCAAAGCATTTACCAAAGTTCCTGTCCAATTGCCATGTCCCGGATGTACTACCAGGCCAGCTTGTTTATTGATGACCAATATATGCTCGTCTTCAAACACAATATTCAAAGGAATATTTTCAGGTCTGATTTCTGTGTCTCTTACTGGCGTAGGCATAGAGATGGTAATGGTATCGCCTGGCTTCACCAAGTAACTTGGTTTTACCGCAATTTCATTGACCAAAACCTGTTTGTTTTCAATGCCTTGTTGAATTTTATTTCTAGAAGCATTGGGGATTTTGGCCATGATAAATTTGTCAACCCTTTGTAAACTTTGTCCAGGGTCAACTTCTATGCGGTGGTGTTCAAATAAGCTTTGAACTTCATCGTCCTCGTCTTCTGCTTCATTAAAAATGATATCTTCGTTGGCTAACATTGCTATTGGTTTTGTACCGTGAATCACCGCAATAAAAATTACAGTGACATCAAAAGTACCATAATTTGCTGGATTTTCCTTACTTGCGTTTATGTTACTACAAAGTTCTCCGACAAATGTGCCCTTACAGGAAGTGAAGCATCCTCTTGCCGAACAATTCGGGGTGCAATTCATGGTGCTGAGAACTGATTTGACACATCCGGAAGTTTCAGGAAACAAATGGTTCAAGTTAAAATATAATTTAGAAGCTGCAGTTAAACAAGGTTTCGATACCGTGCTTACTTTTGGAGGCGCGTACTCGAACCATATCTATGCTACTGCCGCTGCCGCAAAAGTGTATGGACTAAAAGCGATTGGTGTCATCAGGGGAGAAGAACCAAAAGTTTGGAGTGATACACTGAAGTTTGCCCAAGAAGCCGGCATGCAATTGCATTTTGTAAGCAGGGATGATTATAGGTTAAAAACGGAACCCACATTTTTGCAAGGTTTAGCCGAGCAGTTTGGAAAGGCCTACCTAATTCCGGAAGGAGGGAGTAATGCCTTGGCGGTAAAAGGTACGGCAAAAATTACTTCTTTTATAGATATTCCCTATACCCATATTTGTTGTGCCGCCGGAACTGGTGGCACCCTGGCTGGAATAGTAGCCAGTGTACAGGATCAAAATATTGAAGTGATAGCTTTTCCGGCCTTAAAAAATGGCGGATTTTTAAAAGACGACATTGCCCAGCTTTTAAAAGAATACAATGGCACCAGTTTGCCCGAAAGTTTTACCCTTCAAACCGATTATCATTTTGGAGGATACGCCAAAACAACGCCTGAACTCATAGCATTTATCAAAACCTTTGAAGCAGATTTTGGAATTCCTTTAGAGCAAGTATACACCGGCAAAATGCTGTTCGGCATTTTGGAATTAATAGCCCAAGGGTATTTCAAAAACGGCAGTACGATTGTGGCGGTACATACCGGTGGTTTGCAGGGGCGGAGTTTTTAGGGGGTAATAGTCCCGCATTTCATACGGGACTATTGTAGTTCAACACTTGCGCGTTGAATGTGTTGAGCCAACCCGAAGGGGGTAAATAATAATGGCTTAAAAATTCAAGATGTATTACGAAATGTTAATTGGTCCAAAGAATATGCAATTGGTGCATGGAGAGGTGAATGGAATGCGTATTATTTATCTTCAACAAGTCAATATTATGGCAATAATTATTCGTGGCATGATGGATTTATTGCATTGACAATAGCTTTCATCATAGGTTTATTTCCTTTATTTATTTGGTTTAATAGCAAAAATTAAAATCTAATTTGGTGTTAAGGTTTTAAGTTTTGTGGCTATTCTACAGTGCCATGAATGACAAACCTTCCTATATCGTCATTGTGGCAATGTTCGGGTCACATTAATTTAGTGGGGACTAAGCAAAAAGCTTATGTAATCTGAAGAGGAGTGAGCCGAATATATTCATCTTTGGATAATAGTATACTGGAATCTTCCAGGGCGTAGGTAGGGTTTTGAAATCCCAACATGTTTTTTTGCCTCAATCCAAACTCATTCGACAATTCAATAGTTGACACTTCTTTGTACTCCATATTAAAAAATATAACTCATAGTATCCTATAAAATAAGAGAGCATACAAATTTTAGTATAGGTTGATTTGTATCACTCTCTTAATTTGTAAAACAACTGTATTTAATTACGTTAAAAAAATAAATTTTCTGCACTTTTTATAAGACAACAATGATAAATATTCTATCTTTATCAACTGAAATGTGTATTTCTGTAATTTTAACACGTACAATTTATCCATAACAAACAGTAAAACAACAAAGTAAAAATCATTAATTATTTAAATTTATCCCAAAAACCAAACATGAAAAAAGTTTATTTAGCCTCAAGTTTAGCATTAGTAGTAGCCTTATCCATTACTTCTTGTAAAAAGAAAGACGAAGTAGCAGCATTGCCTGTAGTAGTTTCAAAAACTGAAGCCACTACAACTATCAATACCTCTGCAGATAAAATGTATGATGACATCGTTGCTTTAACGCAATCTCAGGGAGCTAGTTCATTTGAATCAATGAACAAAATTATGACGGGAGATGATAGCAACAATCCTTTTATAAGAATGGAGGAAGCATCAATTCCTGATCAAATGAAATCAAAAATAATCCAGTTTAGAGACTTTTTCCTTCCAAACAAAAAAACAATTGGTTTTGGAAGAATTGGAGCAGAAGAAAACAGGTTTAATTTCAGTACTCATTTAGGAACTTACAATTGGAATAGTACTGATAAAAAATGGGATACAGTAAATGGAAGCAATACTTCTTCAATAATCTTAAACTTCCCAAGCGATACACTTTCTAACGTTAATGATGCAAAATTGACAGTGAGTGCATATACAGACATAGCAGTAGTTAAAGATGGAAATACCGAATATATGCCAACATTAATAACAGCAGCATTAACCGTTAATGCCATTAAACAAGCAGGAATAAATTTAACAGCAACATATTCAAATTCAGGAAATCCAACTAGTTTGAATGCAAACGTTTACTTAAAACCATTTACTTTAATTTTAAATTATTCTATTTCAGGTTCAGTGGTGACGGTTAATTCTTACATAGACAAAGATGGAGAAAATTCACACGTCATGTCAGAAGGAATAAGTGTAACCTTTGGTGATATTGAAAACCTTAAGAATCCACAAACGGTGAATAATGCTTACGTTCAATTTAGAGATTTAAAAGTGGCAGGTACTGCTAATTTAAAAGACTTTGAGAGTGATTCACTTTTAACCATGAATGAACAATTTAACAGAAATATTACTGCAGGATTATTCAATAATACTACAGGAAACAAACTTGGTACGTTTTCTATGATTGAGACGACAGATTCACTAACTACAATTAAATCTAATGAACTTTACATTGTATTTAATGACCAATCAACAGAAAAAGCAGAAACATTTTTCCAAAAACATATAGACAAAATGAAGTCTCTTTTCAATAAATAATACCTATACCTCTTCATTCAATCGAGTAGGAAGATAGGGATTAGTTCCCTATCTGTCCTCTCACACCACCGTACGTACCGTTCGGTATACGGCGGTTCCTTAATTTACAGCTTTACCTTTCGATAAT
>CALPQG020000264.1 GCA_943325655.2 Bifidobacterium breve
ATTTCCGCTAGTAAGGTTTCAATTTTATTGATATTTTGGGTCAAATCCTGCATCAATTTATTGCCTTCATCCAACCTGAATTGATTGCATTCTTGCAAAGCTTTGTGGATTACTTCAGCAATTACCAACCATTGGGCCTCATTGTCTTCATTGTCTTTTTCTGACACATAAGCATCAGGCAAAGTAAGGGCAGTACGAAGCAAATCTTTGGTATCCGCATTTACCTCATTGGCAATGGCCAATAAATCATTGTAATACGCTTTTACGATTGCTTTATTGACCGTTAATTTAGGTTTACTTTCACCTTTGGGCGTATATTCAATGCCGATATTGACTTTCCCTCTTTCCAATTGCGAACTCACTAAAGCCCTGATTTCAAACTCTTTGTCATTGATAGATTTTGGAATTCTAAGGTTCAAATCGAGAGATTTGGAGTTGAGTGATTTGGCTTCTACGGTTACGGCAAAATCAGCTGTTTCCATACTAGAAACACCGAAACCTGTCATTGATTTGATCATATATATATATTGATGGATGTAAAATCGTTTTGTAAAATTACTGCTCTAAAATAGCCGAAAATACTCCTGCATTGAAGATTAGTGGTGGGTAAAAATAGTATTTAAATATTCAAACCACAAACAAACAGTTTATTTCTGCTTTAATAATTAGACATTTTAATCATTGACCAAACCACTAGATCAACCATTTTTTAAAATTTTCCTGCAATTGGAAACTAGAGGATTGAAGCGGCTGAATGGCATACTGTTTGAAATACCGATGCGATGTTTTACGCAATTCAATGGTTTGCAATGCTGAATCCCTAAAAAACGTAAGGTTTATTTCATCTTTATTTTCCATTAAATCCTGCACATTGCCATTGATCTTCCTTCCGTTAATGGCGATCAATTCATCATTTTTTGCCAATAATTTATCCGACAAACTTCCTGGCTCGCTGTAATCCACCACGGTTTTCCCATCTTTTTCAGCTGTCCTGAAACCAAAATAATTTTCTGTATTGGATCTACTTTCCTGAACAGTCAAGCCGCAACCAATCCAATTCAATTTTTGATGCAACAAGCCTTCAAGTGGCGTTGCGCTAAATATGGTTACCTCAAAAAATTCAGTCAAATCCTGCCCGGCAACTTCATTGACCAAATCAATCATGTCTTTGGTAGAATAACCCAGGCCTTGTTTGCCAAACCTTTCCCAAAGTGGTAACATCACTTCATCAAGAGAAGTGAGGTTGTTGGAAAGTTCTCTCAACGTCAAATCAAGTAACAGTGCAAAAAGGCAACCTTTGGTATAAATAGAAACTTTACGGTTTGGAATTCCTTGCACATAGCCATCCAACCAAAGCTCTACAGAAGAACGACTCAGGCTTGCATTTTGACTTCCAAAATTATCGAACGCTCTTTTTAGAATGGCATTCAATTCAAACATATACTGGTCTACCGACCACACACCCGAGCGGCCAAGCAAATAATCGCCATAATAAGTAGTAAGTCCTTCGAGTACAAAACCAGTTTCAAAATAATTTTCTTTGGTATAATCGTAAGGGGTTAATTCTTTGGGTTTAATTTTCAAAGCATTCCAGGCATGGAATAACTCATGACAACTTATGCCCAACAGTTCTTTGTACATCTCGGGTTTGGCCAATTGATAATCAGGACCTAATACAATTACCGTACTGTTGTGATGTTCTACACCATGGTAATGACGGTAAGGCAAAAAGAGCAATAAGAAATGGTAAGTTTCAAATGGGAATGATTTAAAAATCTGGTATTGGGCTTGTGTAAAAGTTTTAAAATCAGCAATAATTTGTGCCTCAGGTATGGCATGATGGCCTTCTATCCAAACATTAAAAACAGTATTGGCCACTTCGTAGGTAATCAATTGCAACCTGTCAGAAGCTACCATCGGGCTATCGACCAATTCATAAAACGAATGGGCAAACAAAGTATGCGCTGACAATTGTTTTAAGCCACAAGCAATTTTATACGTTTCAGGCACCTCAACCTTGATTTCATAAGGTTCATCGATGCGACCTTCCACATAAAAAATACAATTGATAAAATTAACATACAGCATTTGGTTGGTGGTATAAGAACCACCGGCATCCATCTGGTTGACATAATAACTGTAATGCAATTTTATCAAATCACTATTTTGGGCAGCTATTCTCCAACTGTCTTTGGTGATTTTGCAGTGATTTATTTCCGATCCATTGCTTCCAAAACTCTTAAAAGTGGTCAAATTTTTAGCAAAATTTTGCATTTCGTACCTTCCAGGCCTCCATGCTGGCAATTGAACAACAAAATCTAAACGCGTTGGATTTGGGATAATAATTTCAATATCAATCGTTTTACTAACCCTTTCACTTATTTTTATATGGACTGAAATCATGTGCTATAAAATTAGAAGCTGTAATTTCAATATTAAATTTGTTATTAAAAAACATTCCCGTATATTTGCAGGCTATAAGAATAAAAAATGAATCAAGTTTTATGGTGATTCATCTTGTAAGAATCACAGTATTTATAACATAACAATAAACCATTAATTTCAGATGAAAAGAACATTCCAACCTTCTCAGAGAAAAAGAAGAAATAAACACGGTTTCAGAGAAAGAATGTCTACTGCAAACGGACGTAGAGTTATCGCAGCAAGAAGAGCAAAAGGCAGAAAAAGTTTATCTGTTTCTAGCGAGAGAAAACAAAAAGCTTAGTCTTTAAAGCATAATCTATAGGTTATGCCGTACTCTTTGAAAGCAACATTTACAAAAGAGGAACGATTAACCTCAAAAACAATCATAAAGGAGCTCTTTGACAAGGGCTCCTCTTTTGCTTTATACCCCTTCAAAATTCTTTATACCACAAAAGCTGCCGCCGAAGCGTCAAGTGTAAAGGTTATTTTTACCGTTCCGAAACGCGCTTTCAAAAAAGCAGTGGACAGAAATTTTATCCGCAGAAGAATGCGTGAGGCGTACCGATTAAACAAACAAAGTTTTTATAGCCAGTTACTTCCACAAAACCTTAGCATTTGTTTCATTTACATTGCCAAAGAAAAAAATGAATACAATTTTGTGGAAAAGAAAATAAAATTAGCTTTACAGAAGTTAATACTAGAGTTAGCCAAAAACAATACAACTGAAACAGTGTAATTGTTTTTTAAGACTGAACTTACAAAAGGTATAATCCGTTACTATTTTCAAAAATACGCTTGCTATTCAATTATCCCCTAGGATTTCTTGAATCAATTACGAAGATTAAATTCAAATAACATGAAAATACTTACTTTAAAAAATGTCGTTATCGGAATAAGTGCAACACTTGCAACCGGTTTGTTTGCATTTACACAGGCAGACGAAAGACTTTTTGAAATTGCGCGCAACCTCGACATTTTTGCCTCTGTTTACAAAGAAATCAACACCTATTATGTGGATGAAATCAATCCCTCAAAAACCATCCGTACAGGCATTGATGACATGTTGGGCGGATTAGATCCTTATACCAATTACATTCCCGAAGACGAAATTGAAGACTACCGCACCATGACGACAGGTCAGTATGGCGGCATTGGTTCCGTGATTGGAAAACACCATAATAAAACGGTCATCATTATGCCTTATCCAAACTCTCCTGCAACCATAGCCGGATTAAAAATTGGAGATGTCATTGTAGCCATTGACGGTAAAACATTAGACACCAAAGAAAACACGGAGGTTTCTAAATTCTTAAAAGGCCAGGCCAACACCACCGTAAAATTACTCATTGAACGCTACGGCGAAAAAGCACCTTTCGAAATCACCGTTACCCGCAAACAAATCAAACTTGAAAATGTGCCTTATTACGGCATGCTGACAGACAATATCGGCTATTTACATTTATCAGAATTCATGAACAATGCTGCCAAAGATGTAGAAACCGCCATCAAAGAATTGAAAAAAACAGGTGCTAAAAGTGTCGTTTTTGATTTGAGAGCCAACCCTGGAGGATTGTTAAACGAAGCCGTAGACATTTCAAATTTATTTATTCCCAAAGGAAAAGATGTCGTAAGTACCAAAGGTAAAATTGTGGATTGGAACAAAACATACACGGCCTTAAACCAACCTTTAGATGCCGAAATGCCAGTAGTAGTGTTGATCAATGGAAGAAGCGCCTCCGCCTCAGAAATTGTTTCAGGGGTTATTCAGGATTATGACCGAGGCGTATTGATCGGACAAAAAAGTTATGGTAAAGGACTTGTGCAATCTACGCGCCCGCTCCCTTACAACTCTCAAATCAAGTTGACTGTTGCCAAATATTATACGCCTTCCGGACGCTGTATTCAGGCCTTGGATTATGCACATCGCAATG
>CALPQG020000265.1 GCA_943325655.2 Bifidobacterium breve
ATCCATTGAAAGCGGACACCACGAATTAGAAACTTTACAAAAAGAAATTCAGAAAAATGCATTGGTCGATTTTGTGAAAGATCATGAAGCACACGACGATGTGATGAAGGGTATCAGGAATATCACCAATAATTATGAAGTGTCCGCGTCAACAAGCCTTCACCTCAAAGTGATTTATTTTGCCTTAAAACAACTTGAAGTTGACTCAAACAATCATGCACGTATTGAAAATGAAGTGCTTTTTCCAAAAGCATTAGCGCTTGAACAAAAAGTAAAATCCTTGCTGTTGGGGTTAAATAATTAAGTCTTGGGTACAGGGTCTTGAGTACAGTGTACAGAGTTATGAGTAGAGAGTTTAGAGTACAAAGTATACAGTACCTTTAATACTATACATGAATTTAGGAGCTTAGGACCGGATTGGGGTTTTTGAAGTTTTTTTATACACTTTGCTATACTCCATACTTTCTGCGCTGTACCCTGTACTCAGTACTCAAGACTCTGTACTTTTTTTCCTACCTTTGTTTCAAATGATGCGACAATGAGAATAATGGCTTTTGATTTCGGTACCAAAAGGGTAGGAGTGGCAGTGACGGATCCTTTACAAATTATTGCTACCGCTTTAGAAACTATTCCCACCAAAGACATTTATACTTTTACAACCAATTATATACTCAAAGAACCCGTGGAGGCATTTGTGGTTGGCTTACCTCAACGTTTGGATGGCTCAGCGACTGATGCATCTGCACATGTGGCGGTATTTATCAAGCACTTACAAAATAGGTTTCCCCTCATTCCAATTCATCAAGTGGACGAAAGATTTACGTCTAAAATTGCCATGCAAAGTATGGTTGCTTCGGGCGTAAGTAAAAAAGACCGAAAAGTAAAAGGCAATTTAGACAAAGTGAGTGCTACCATTATTCTTCAAACCTATATGGAAGGGAAAAGTTACGGGAGGTAGGGGGGAATGAAAGCCTTATTTTTTATCAACTTACATTCTGTCAATTCAAATTGAAACTTGCTGTAAATCTGTTTACTAGATATTCTGTATTCTTTAAGGTAACTGTTGAAAGTCATTTTTTTTGCCTGGTAATTACTTTAGTATTGTAGTGTTTTGATAATATGTCAAGTATATGCAAAATTCACCCATTGATAATTTTTGGCAATTTGAGGCAAGTTATTGGTTGCACCAATTGGGAAGCTCGGTTGAAGGATTGACGACTACAGACGCTGAAAAAAAACTGCAAGCTTCAGGGAATGCTTTACCCAAAAATGTTCGTTGGAAAAATACGCTTTTGCTTTTTTTTGTTCAATTTAAAAGTCCTTTGATGTTATTGTTGATTGGAGCAGTGGTATTGTCTGCTTTTTTGGGGGAAACGGCTGATGTTTTTATCATACTTTTTATTGTGTTGTCTACTGGTTTATTGAGTTTTTTTCAAGAGAGCAATGCAGGTAAAGTGGTGGAGAAATTGCAGTCTATGATTGCTTTAAAATTTAATGTACTCAGGGATGGCAAAGAACAAGAAATAGTTTCCTCACAAATTGTTGCCGGTGATGTATTGTTGCTGAATGCTGGTGACATGTTGCCCGCTGATTGTTTGCTGATTGCTGCCAATGAACTTCATGCCAATGAAGCGAGCCTGACAGGAGAGTCATTTCCTGTGAATAAATTGGCAGGTGCTATTTCCCCTGACGCCCAACTTTCCAAACGCTTTAATTGCCTTTGGGAAGGAACCAGTATTGTGAGTGGCACTGCAAAAGCGCTGGTAATCAATGTCGGAGAGTTTACGGTTTTTGGAAGTATTGCCAAAAGTGCGGAAACTACTGTGGAAACAACTTTTGAAAAAGGAATCAAAGATTTTGGTTATTTTCTGATGAAAATCACCTTGGTGCTTTCACTTTTTATTTTGATTGTCAATTTATTGAACCATAAAAGTGTCATGGAATCCGCATTGTTTGCTTTGGCACTTGCTGTTGGAATGGCTCCTGAATTATTGCCAGCCATTACGACCATTGCGATGAGTGCTGGAGCGAAAAGATTGCTTGAAAAAAAGGTAATCGTTAAAAAGTTAACTTCCATTCAAAATTTAGGTGAAATCAATTTGTTGTGTACCGACAAAACTGGAACCATCACTGACGGAAATATTAAAATAGTCAAAGTGGTAGATGGCTTGGGAATTACCTGTGATTATGTGCAGGAGTTGGCTTATTGGAATGCTAAGTTTGAATCTGGATATGCGAATCCCATTGATGAAGCTTTGAAAGCCTTGCAGTTTGAAGCCAAATTAACGCCTCAGAAACTTGACGAAGTTCCTTATGATTTTATTCGTAAACGTTTAAGTATTGCCATTGCTACTGCAACCGAAAAAATGATTATTTGCAAAGGGGCTTTTACTCAAATTCTTGAAATCTGTACCCAAATCAGGTTGAACGATGGCACCATTGAAAGTATTGCTAACCATAAAGAAGCGGTTGAAAAAAACTTTGACGCTTTTGGTGTCGATGGATTGAGGGCTTTGAGCGTATGTTACAAACCAATTTCGACTGATAGTATTACCAAAGACAGTGAGCAAGAAATGATTTTTGCGGGTTTTATACTCATGCAGGATCCTATCAAAGAGGGGATTGTAGAAACAATTGAAGCGTTGAAAAAACTCTCTGTTAAACTGAAAATAATTACAGGAGACAATAAAAATGTGGCGAGGTCCATTGCTTTAGGCATCGGGATTGAAAATCCTAATGTGCTCACTGGGAAAGAACTACTCAATATCAGCGCTGAAGCCCTGACACTTTTGGTGAAGCATACCCACATTTTTGCCGAGGTGGAACCGCAACAAAAAGAACGCATCATTCGAGCATTGAGAAATACTTATACGGTCGCTTATATTGGCGATGGCGTAAATGATGTAGCCGCGATTCGTGTGGCAGACGTGGGGATATCAGTTGAAAATGCGGTGGATGTTGCCAGAGAAGCCGCTGATTTTGTGTTGATGGAAAAAGACTTGATGGTGTTGGTGGATGGCATCAAAGAGGGTAGAAAAACTTTTGCCAATACCTTGAAATATATTTTTATCAACACCGGTTCAACTTTTGGGAACATGCTGAGTGTAGCCATTGCTTCTTTGATTTTGCCATTTTTACCGATGTTACCCAAACAGATTTTATTGACCAATTTTATCACAGATTTTCCTTATTTAACCATTGCTTCAGACAATGTTGACCAGGAACAATTGGAACGTCCCGGGAAATGGAACCTGAAATTAATCAGAAATTACATGCTTTTTTTCGGTATCCATAGCTCCGTATTTGATGTCATTACTTTCCTGACTTTATTTTATGTACTCAAAGTAAAAGATGCTGCTTTTCAAACAGGTTGGTTTGTGGAATCAATTGTAACAGAACTCTTTATTTTATTCATTATCAGGACCCATAAAAATTTCTTTAAAAGTACTCCAGGGAAATACCTGTTTATCCTGAGTGTTTTGGGATTGATGTTAACCATTGGGTTACCATATTTACCCTTTGCCAATCAAGCTGGTTTGTCGCCATTACCCTTGTTGAACTTAGGGGTAATGTTGTTTATCGTGATGGTATACATCCTTACGGCAGATTTGTTAAAAGTCTGGTTTTTTAAAAAGTATAAAAGTACTTAAGTTTTAGCGAATAGATTTATAAATTCATCCAAACTAACCTGTTCTAAAATATGATATATCGCATAGGTTTCTTACTTTTGAAGGTTAAATGTTAGCATATTGAGTTTCGAAAAAAGACATATTGCGGTATTAGGTTCTACAGGATCTATTGGTACACAAGCCCTTGAGGTAGTAAGAAGTTTTCCTGAATTGTTTGAAATTGAAGTGCTTACTGCCATGAACAATGCAGATTTGTTGATTCAACAAGCCTTAGAATTCAAACCCAATACTGTTGTAATTACCAATGAAGCACTTTATGATAAAGTGTTTGCGGCTTTAAATCCCGCCGACATTAAAGTGTATACCGGCTTTAAATCCTTGACTTCTGTGGTTCAAATGGAAGCTATTGATGTGGTGTTGACCGCTTTGGTGGGTTATGCCGGATTGTTACCGACCTTAAAAGCCATTGAAGCCGGAAAGCATATTGCCCTGGCCAATAAAGAAACATTGGTGGTGGCAGGGGAATTGGTAACGGCGTTGGCGCAGGAAAAAGGCGTAAACATTTACCCGGTTGACTCTGAACATTCTGCGATTTTTCAATGTTTGGTGGGTGAATTTCACAATCCAATCGAAAAATTAATTTTGACAGCTTCCGGTGGCCCTTTCAGGGGAAAAGATATTGAATTCTTAAAAACAGTAACCAAAGCACAGG
>CALPQG020000266.1 GCA_943325655.2 Bifidobacterium breve
AAATATCTTTCGGCATCTAAAGCAGCCATACAACCTGTGCCAGCAGCAGTAATTGCCTGACGGTACACATGATCTTGCACATCTCCGCAAGCAAATACACCTTCAATATTTGTTTTCGCACTTCCAGGAATGGTCATGATATAACCACTTTCATCCATATCAATCATTCCTTTAAAGATGCCAGAATTGGGTTGATGTCCGATAGCAACAAAAAAGCCGGTTACTGCTTTTTCCGTTATGGCACCCGTAGTCACATTTTTTACCTGAAATCCTGTTACGCCATCTTTGCCCAAAATTTCTACCGTTTCAGACTCCCATAAAATCTCAATTTTAGGATTGGCCATCACACGATTTTGCATGATCACAGAAGCCCTCATTTGACCTTTAGGTTTACGCACAATCATGTAAACTTTATTGCATAAGTTTGCCAAATACGTCGCCTCTTCACATGCCGTATCACCTGCACCTACAATCCCCACATCTTGCCCTCTGTAGAAAAATCCATCACACACCGCACAAGCAGAAACACCTGAACCGTTTAACCTGGTTTCACTTTCAAGTCCTAACCATTTGGCAGAAGCCCCAGTAGAAATAATTACTGTTTCCGCTTCAAGCACTAAGGTATCGTCTATGGTAACTTTTTTGACATTTGCGTCGCTAAAATCAACCGAAGTTGCGGTTCCAAAACGAACATCTGCACCAAAACGCTCTGCTTGTTCCTGAAATTCTACCATCATTTCAGGACCAGTGATTCCTTTAGGATAACCAGGAAAATTCTCCACATCATTGGTCATCGTCAATTGTCCACCTGGTTGAAGACCCGTATATAAAACAGGATTTAAACCAGCCCTAGCGGCATAAATTGCTGCTGTATATCCAGCTGGTCCTGATCCAATAATCAAGCATTGTATTTTTTCGTTTGACATATTTTGTTGAATTATTAATTCTAAATTTTAAATTTTTAATTGGGAAATATTCATTTTGTCATGAAGAATTTCCAAGTATTGAATAGGGCTACAATTTGCGAAGAATTGTTAAGAGTTCACAGTTTTTTTAGTTTAGAGTTTTCAGTTGAGAGTTTAGAGTCTACAGTTATGAGGACACAAGCGTAGACTAAATTACGCTAAACAAAATTCGCAGTACTCAAGACGCTGTACCCTGTACTAAAATGGAGGTTCATCAAATGAATCATTTGGGGATACGTTGTCATTCATTTTACTTTCAAATGTTTTTGCACCACCACTGATATCAAATTCACTTGTTTTTACATCGGGGAATGCATTGAATGAAGGTCCATCAGCAAAGAAATTATCCGTTTCCCAATCTGAGAATTTGGTAAATTCTCCTTTAAACCTAAGCGGAACAGTATCTAAAGAACCATTTCTGTGTTTGGCTATGATTACTTCACCCAAACCAAGGGTAGAGTTTCCGTTTTCATCTTCTGTAATTTTATAATATTCAGGACGGTACAAGAAGATAACCATATCCGCATCTTGCTCAATAGATCCCGATTCCCTCAAATCCGAAAGCATTGGTCGTTTGTCTCCTCCCCTCGTTTCTACCGAACGACTCAACTGCGAAAGCGCTAAGACAGGTACCTCCAACTCTTTTGCCAATTGTTTCAAAGCCCTGGAGATGGCCGCAATTTCCTGTTCACGATTTCCAGGACCGCCTTTACCACTATCGGCCGACATCAACTGCAAATAGTCAATAATGATCAATTGAATGTCATGTTGTGCTTTTAGCCTACGGCATTTGGCCCTCAACTCCAAAATACTTAAGGCAGGCGTATCATCTATAAATATGGGCGCCTCGGTTAACGATTTGGTTTTGTTGTATAACTGTCCCCATTCGGCCTCAGAAAGATCACCTTTTTTAATTTTCTCAGAACCCAATTCTGCCTCGGCAGACAAAAGCCTGTTTACCAACTGCACAGAGGCCATTTCCAAAGAAAAAATGGCAACACCTTTCCCAAACTGCACCGCCGCATTTCTCATGGCCGAAACCACAAAAGCAGTTTTACCCATACCAGGACGGGCAGCGATAATCACCAAGTCACTTTTTTGCCAACCAGAAGTAACACGGTCCAAAGCGGTAAACCCACTAGGAACACCTGTTAAGCCATCTTTTTGTTTACTCCTTTCTTCCAGTTCTATCATCGCCTGACGCATCAAATCTTTCATGTTTGACACCGACTTCCTGATATTGCTTTCGGCAATTCTAAATATTTCTGATTGGGTACGGTCTAACAATTGAAATACATCTGTGGTATATTCAAAAGCATCCGTCTCAATTTTTGAGGCAATGGTAATCAACTCTCTTTTCACAGCCTGTTCCACAATGATACGCGCATGGTATTCAATGTTGGCCGAAGAGTTAACTTTATAAGTAAGTTGGTTGAGGTAAAAAGGGCCTCCGGCAAATTCCAAGTCGCCATTGGTACGTAACTGAGCTGTTACCGTCATCAAATCGACAGGTTCAGATTTCCCGAACAAATCCCTGATGGCAGTATAAATACGCTGGTGCGCCTCTTTGTAAAAACTTTCTGGTTTTAAAATATCAATAACAGTGGTCAGCGCGTCTTTTTCAATCATCAAAGCACCCAAAACCACCTCCTCAATATCCATGGCTTGAGGTGGTACTTTTCCTAGTCCTTTGATTACATCGGGTAAATTTCCTCTTGTACGACTTACGGCTGTTTTGCTATTGTATTTTGGAGAGTCCATTCAACAAAGATAAGTTTTAGTACTCAAAACTTATTCACAGGTTATACACAATTTTTAAACAGTTAGAGACAATTATTTACTCCAAATTAGTAAACCACTTGAAATGTTCACTTTATGTGCGATATTGCTTTCAGGTAACAGGGCAAACGCATTAAAATATAAAGTAGCTCAAAAGCCTCACCCCAACCCTCTCCAAAGGAGAGGGAGCTGTCCATTAATCATAGTTTCGAAATTAATACCTAAAAAAAGTTCGTTTTCAATAAATCATTTTGATATTATCCGACTCTAAAGCCCTTCTCCTTTGGAGAAGGGTTTGGGATGAGGCCTTTCATATCGAGTTTTCTTTCAAATTATTTTAATGCGTTTGCCCTGTTTCAGGTAATTAAACATTTAGAATTAATGACAAGAGTTCTAATGACAAGAGTTCGGTTTATCAACTATGCTTAAATTCACCAAATCTATTTTTAAACAAAGAAATAATATTTTCTAAATTGTTTTCAAAATACCCAAACCTTCTAAAAACAAAATCTACTTTAAAATAGTACAAAGAAGTAAAAACTATATATTGACTACTGTAAACTAAAAAAAAAATAGTAGTTTCACGCTTCTAAACACAAAACCCTTATTTCGATTCATTATGACCAGAAAAGTTCACTTTATTGCCATTGGAGGCAGCGCCATGCATAACCTGGCAATAGCATTAAAACTAAATGGTTTTCAAGTAACGGGTTCTGATGATGAAATTTTTGAGCCATCCAAAACCAGGCTGCTGCAACATGGAATATTACCCGCCAATGAAGGATGGAATCCGGCAATGGTAACCAGTGATTTAGAGGCTGTAATTTTAGGAATGCATGCCCGAAAAGACAATCCGGAATTGTTGAAGGCAAAAGAATTGGGTTTAAAAATATATTCTTATCCTGAATATATTTACGAACAAAGCAAAGACAAACAAAGGGTAGTTATTGCTGGTAGTCATGGAAAAACGAGTATCACGTCCATGATATTGCATGTATTGAACCACTTCAATAAAGACTTCGATTATTTGGTTGGCGCCCAGTTGGAAGGATTTAGCAATATGGTCAAGTTAAGTGACGCCCCCATTATTGTTATTGAAGGAGATGAATATTTGTCTTCCCCAGAAGACCGAAGACCAAAGTTTATTCACTACCAACACCATATAGGTTTAATCAGCGGTATTGCCTGGGACCATATCAATGTTTTTCCAACGTTTGAAGATTATAAACAACAATTTGTTTCTTTTGTTCAGATGACTCCCAAAGGTGGAAAATTAATTTATTGTCAAGATGATGTGGAGGTTAAAGAAGTTTGTACCAACAATCCCAATGCCTCAGTAACCCAAACCCCCTATTCAACCCACCAACATGTCATCAAAGGAAATATAACCTATTTGATAGATAAAAATGGGGTAGAATATGCCATCGAAGTTTTTGGAGAACATAACCTTAAAAATATCAATGCGGCATATTGTGTTTGCAAAAATTTAGGCATCACTGATGCTCAATTTTACGAAGCGATTCAAACCTTCAAAGGTGCTGCCAACAGGTTAGAAAAACTTGCCTCCAATAATGGGAGAACAATTTTTAA
>CALPQG020000267.1 GCA_943325655.2 Bifidobacterium breve
GCAAAAGTTTGATGAAAAGTATTGTCGATAAAGATACCCTTTACCTTAAAGCTGACACGCTTATCTCCATCAACGACACCATTCATAAAAACAGAAAGTTAACCGCTATCAGGGACGTTAAAATCTATAAAAATGATTTACAAGGCAGATGCGATTCGTTGGTGTACAACTTACAGGATTCAACCATCAACTTTTTTGACGATCCTGTGTTGTGGAATGACAAAAGTCAAATGACAGGAGATTCTATTAAAATTCAAATGGCGCATAATAAAATTGACAAACTCTATTTAAAGGTAAAATCATTCATTATTTCCAAAGATACCATGGAAAATTTCAACCAAATCAAAGGAAAAAAAATCACCGCTTATTTCAAAGAAAACAAGATCCAATTGGTGGACGTTTTTGGGAATGGAGAAAGCATCTATTTTGCCACTGAAAATGATACTTCTTTGGTAGGAATGAACAAAGTAATTTGTAGCAATATGTTGATGCGTTTTAAGGAAAATAAACTTCAAAATATCTCTTTCCTTACCAAGCCTGAAGCTCAGTTTATTCCTCCACATGAAATCAGTGCTCCTGATGACAGGTTGAAAGGTTTTAAATGGAGAATTGCTGAAAAGCCATTGAAAAAAGACATGATAGTCAGGTAAATGCGCCCAATAAATTAATTCAAAACAATATTAAAACTACTGTCAAAGCCCAATTTGGCTTCCGTTAAATTGTCTGAACCGGGGATTTGTAATCCTTTGATTTTTGTAGTTTGCCCTTTACTGAGCAAGTCATATACTTGCTTGTCTGACATTTTTTTACCCAGTATTTCAAACGGAATTTTGAAACCACACACCTTGAAATTACCACAACCAAAAGCTGTGCTTCCTTTCTTCAACAAATGTACTTTACATTTAGGGCATTGCAGGATTTCAATATTAATTTCCTCTTTGGGTTTTACTTCTTTTTTGGGTTTATCAATTTTGGTTACCGCAATTGGTTCCTGAGCAATAGCAATCGTTTTGTTGTAAGCATTCGTTTTGACTTCTTTGGTTATCTCTATGACCATTTGAATGAGCTCTTGTTTGAAGGTTTCCATTTGGTATTCCCCCTTTTCTATCAAACGAAGTTTGCGTTCCCAATTCCCTGTTAATTCAGGGCTTTTAAGCAATTCATTTTGAATGGTATCAATTAAATCAAGACCTGTTTGGGTAGCAAAAATATTTTTCTTTTTACGTTCAATATAATTTCTTCGAAACAAGGTTTCAATAATATTAGCACGAGTAGATGGACGACCTATACCATTGTCTTTCAGCATCTCACGCAACTCTTCGTCATCCACTTGTTTGCCAGCAGTTTCCATAGCACGCAATAAGGTTGCTTCTGTATATGCCTTAGGTGGAGTTGTTTTTCCATGGTGAATTTTAGGCGAATGAGGTCCAGATTCGCCAACTTCAAACAAAGGCATTAAGCGTTCTTCGTCTTCTTTTTCTTTCTCTTCAGACTTGTCATTGGCATAAACAGCCTTCCAACCTGGTTCAAGGATTTGTTTCCCGGTAGCTTTAAATTCAATTTTATCTACCAAGCCTAAAACAGTGGTATTAGCCACTTTACATTCAGGATAAAATACAGCGATAAACCTTTTTGCTATTAAATCATAAATGCGTTTTTCATCCAGACTTAAACCTGTTGGTAAAATGTCCGTGGGTATAATTGCATGGTGGTCGGTGACTTTATTGTCGTCAAAAACTGCCTTTGATTTGGGTATGGGTTGTGCTAAAATTGGAGCAGTCAATGCGCTGTAGTATTGCATGCTTTTCAATACACCTTCCATTTTTGGATGCAGGTCTTCAGACAAATATGTAGTATCTACACGAGGATAAGTGGTAAACTTTTTTTCATACAAATTTTGTATGTACTTCAAAGTATCCTCCGCTGAATTTCCATATTTTTTATTGGCTTCCACCTGTAAAGCTGTTAAATCAAACAGTTTAGGATTTCCTTCTTTGGCTTCTTTTTTTTCGAATGAAGTGATGATAAATTCGTGCTGCTGAAGATATGACAAACCTTTTTCTGCTTTTTCAAGGGTTTTGATCCTGTCAATGGTTGCCGTAAATTCGGTGTCTCGGTAAATGGTTTTCAGCTCCCAATATTCTTCCGAATTAAAAGCATTGATTTCTTTTTGACGTTGTACAATCATGGCCAAAGTAGGCGTTTGCACCCTACCGATAGACAATACTACTTTTCCCTGACCATATTTTTTGGTAAATAGCCGCGTAGCATTCATCCCCAACAGCCAATCCCCTATCGCCCTTGCACTTCCAGCAGCGTAAAGGTTATTGTATTTATCACTTTCTTTTAAGTGTTTAAAACCTTCCTGAATTGCTTGTACTGTAAGTGACGAAATCCATAAGCGCTTGACAGGAACTTTACATTTGGCTTTTAGCAACACCCAACGTTGAATCAACTCTCCTTCCTGCCCAGCATCACCACAGTTAATAACCTCCGAACAATTATTCACCAAAAATTCTATGACTTTAAATTGCTTTTGAACACCCCCATTGTCAATCAATTTGATTCCAAAATTGGGAGGTATCATGGGCAAATCATCCAAGCGCCAAGCCTTCCATTGGTCATAATAATCGTGAGGTTCTTTGAGCGTACAAAAATGTCCAAAAGTCCACGTTACCTGGTAGCCATTTCCCTCATAATAGCCGTCTTTGCGCTGCTTCGCCCCTATCACTTCTGCGATATCTTTGGCTACACTTGGTTTTTCGGCGATGCAAACTTTCATGAAGAAAATCAGTTTATGGAAAATGAATTTAAAAATATTGAAGCAATCAAACTATATTTTTGATTGTTAACGAATATCGCTAAATAAGTTAATATTTATTGTACTTTGAAAACAAAAATTTATTTGTGGTGGTGTCAATAACAACTTTTCCCATTGTTACGATAATGTTTGCATAGAACTCAACTTGAAGTACACACTGCTTTCATCGCTAATCAATGCTTCATGTGTTCCTCTTTCAACCAATTGACCTTTATCAACTACCAGGATTTCATCGGCATTTTGAATCGTACTTAAGCGGTGCGCAATCACCAAAGTGGTACGGTTTTCCATTAACCTAAACAAGGCTTCCTGAACCAGTTTTTCTGATTCGGTGTCCAAGGCTGAAGTGGCTTCATCCAGGATCAATACCGGTGGGTTTTTCAATACTGCTCGGGCAATATTTAACCTTTGTTTTTGTCCACCTGAAAGCTTTACTCCCCTGTCACCAATGCTTGATTCGTAACCATTTTCTGTCCCCATGATAAAGTTATGGGCATTGGCTACTTTCGCTGCATGAATTACTTCTTCGCGTGTTGCATTAGGTTTACCAAATGAAATATTGTTAAAAATGGTATCGTTAAACAGCAACGATTCCTGGTTTACAATCCCCATTTGTTCCCGCAACGATTCCATGGTACAGTCTCTCAGGTCGACCCCATCAAACAATATCTGTCCGCCTTGTGGATCATAAAATCTTGGAATCAAATCTGAGATGGTTGATTTTCCTCCTCCAGATGGGCCAATCAAAGCCACGGTTTTTCCTTTGGGTATTTTAAACGAAATGTCATTTAAAATCAGTTTTTGCTCATAAGAAAAGCTTACATTCCTAAACGCTATTTCATTGTGAAACTCATGGATCACCACAGCGTCTGGTTTGTTGGTCAATGCATTTTCTGTATCAATCAAAGCGAGTACTCTTTCTCCGGAGATAATCCCTCCTACCAACGCGGAAAACGAACTTGTTATCAATTTTGCTGGACGAAGCACCTGTGAAAATATAGCGATATAAGCAATAAATTCACCTGCTTTCAAACTGTCGTCTCCTCTCAAAACAATTACGCCTCCATACAATAAAATACCTACCACCACCAATACACCAAGTATTTCCGACACTGGAGCAGCAAGTTCATTTTTCTTTACCATCTTTCTGTTCACAATAGAAAACTTCACGTTTTCATTGTGAAATTTATTTTGAACATAAGACGTAGCATTGAATGCTTTTACCACACGAAGTGCTGTCAACGATTCATCCAAAATAGACAACATCGAACTCATAGAGTTGGCTGCATCGGTAGCAACTTCTCTTAATTTCTTTACAATCAAAGCAATAATAACTCCTGTGATAGGAATAAAGAAAATGGTAAAAAGTGTCAATGGCACTGAAAGTCGAAACAAAACCACAAAATAAATGATAATTGTCATCGGTTCTTTAAAGAACGTAATCAAGGTATTGGTAATGGCAGATTGTACAGTTTGTACATCGGCAGATATTTTAGACA
>CALPQG020000268.1 GCA_943325655.2 Bifidobacterium breve
ACTTGCAGGTCACTGTAGTGAAATTAATGTAGAAATACACACAGACAATTCCATAAAAGTATCCGACAACGGTCGTGGTATTCCTACCGGAATTCATACAAAAGAAAACAGGTCAGCACTTGAAGTTGTCATGACAGTATTGCACGCCGGCGGTAAATTCGATAAAGATTCTTATAAAGTTTCTGGAGGTTTACACGGTGTAGGTGTTTCTTGTGTAAATGCACTCTCTTCAAAATTGGTGGTTACCGTTTACAGTCATGGGAAAATCCACGAACAAGAATATTCTAAAGGAATTCCACAATATGCTGTAAGAGAAATTGGTACAACAGATATTCATGGAACAACAGTACATTTCCTTCCTGATGACACTATTTTTACTGAATCAGTTTTCCGTTTCGAAACTGTTTGTGGCAGGTTAAGAGAACTTTCTTACCTCAACAAAGGATTAAGAATCAACTTGACTGATTTAAGAGAACTTGATAAAGAAGGAAACCCACTTTTTGTTTCTTATTTTTCTGAAGGAGGTTTGGCCGAATTCGTTGAATACTTAGATTCAACCAGGGAAAACCTGATTCCTACGCCTATCCACATGATCAGTGATAAAGGCCCAATTCCGGTAGAAGTGGCCATGCTGTACAATACTTCTTACAGTGAGAATGTTTTCTCTTATGTAAACAATATCAATACCCTTGAAGGAGGAACGCACGTTGCCGGTTTCAGACGAGCACTTACCCGTACCTTGAAAGCCTATGCTGACAAATCAGGGATGCTTGATAAATTGAAACTTGAAGTAACAGGTGATGACTTCAGAGAAGGTTTAACGGCAGTAATTTCTATCAAAGTTCAAGAGCCACAATTTGAAGGTCAAACCAAAACAAAATTGGGTAACACCGAAGCCATGGGTGCCGTGGATGTTTTGGTAGGTGAAATGCTCAATAATTTCTTAGAAGAAAATCCAAGAGAAGCCAAACAAATCGTTTCAAAAGTTGTTCTTGCCGCACAAGCGCGTCATGCAGCCAAGAAAGCAAGGGAAATGGTACAACGTAAAAATGTACTTTCTGGAACTGGCTTACCTGGTAAACTTGCCGATTGCTCTGACAATGATCCACAAAACTGTGAGTTGTACCTTGTAGAAGGGGACTCTGCTGGTGGTTCAGCAAAACAAGGTCGTAACCGTGCTTTCCAGGCTATTCTTCCATTAAGAGGTAAAATCCTGAACGTTGGAAAAGCGCAGGAGCACAGAATTTACGACAACGAAGAGATTAAAAATATGATTACCGCTTTAGGAGTAAGTTTTGGAACGCCTGAAGATGAGAAAGGTTTGAACATGACGAAACTGCGTTACCACAAAGTGGTCATCATGACAGATGCTGACATTGACGGTAGCCATATTCGTACCCTGATCTTAACCTTCTTTTTCCGTTATATGCGTGCTTTGATTGAGCAAGGGTATTTATACATCGCCCAACCTCCTTTATATTTGGTTAAAAAAGGAAAAGAAGAACGTTATTGCTGGTCTGAAGCCGATCGTGAAAGAGCGGTGAAAGAATTGGCCAAAGAAGGAAGAGAAGATTCAGTAGGGATACAACGTTATAAAGGTCTTGGAGAGATGAATCCAGAACAACTCTGGAGCACTACCATGGATCCTGAACGTAGAAGTTTAAAACTCGTTACCATTGATTCAGCTGCTTCGGCAGACCATTTATTTTCGATGTTAATGGGTGATGAAGTTGCCCCTCGAAGAGAATTTATTGAACAAAACGCTAAATATGCCCGATTAGATATTTAATGATTAAAAACTCCACTTTGTATTCAAGTGGAGTTTTTTTTAAAACAATATTTATCGTTGAATAGATGAATAATGATTCAAATTCGTTGAATTGATACATTAAGCAACAATCAATTTAACAAAGCCAAAAGTATAACCATTTTTAAAATCATGATTGAATCAAAAACCCAAAGTCTACCTATATGATGATTAATTTGCCCAATATTTCAAATATTTTTAAAAGTAAAGCCAACAGTTTAATCCTTAGTTCAAGGTATATCAGCCGTGACTTAAGTTGGCTAAAGTTTAACGAAAGAGTAGTTGACCAGGCACGTAAAGAAGACCGTTCTATTTTTGAACGCCTAAAATTTATGGCCATTGCTTTTTCTAACCTGGATGAATTTTTAATGATCAGGGTAGGAAGTTTGTACAACTACATTGATTTTCAAAAAGAAAGGGTAGACTATTCGGGCTTAAAATCACACGCATTCAAATCCAAGATATACCATGAAATCCAGGATTTCATGAAAGACTATTACCAGTATTTCAACCAATCACTACAACCCTTATTCCCTTCCAACGGATTTAACATCGTCAAAATCAAACAACTGACAGACGAAGACCGCGCCAAGGTTGCCAAGTATTTTAACAAAACAGTATTCCCGATGCTAACCCCCATGTTAGTAGACCATTACCATACTTTTCCAATTTTAGCCAACAAGGTATTGACCTTTGGGGTGGTGACCAAAGGAGAACATGAACGTGAAAAATTCAAACTTTCCTTTGTTCAAATTCCTCAAAACCTTCCTAGATTTTACCAAATAGACAGAGGAGACCGCATTGATTTTCTTCCGATTGAAGAAATTGTACGATGGCAAATTCACAATTTGTACAGAAACATCGAAATACTTGATATCTGTTTGTTCAGGGTATTGCGTAATGCCGATTTTTTAATGAGCGATACCATTGATGATGCCGATGCTTACATCATTGATGAATTAAAGAAAAAACTCAATACCAGAAAAACTGGTCGCGTAGTACGCATTGACATAGAAACTGGTGCACCTAGATGGCTGACAGACATCCTGTTGGACAAACTAGATATTCAAGAAGATTCTATTTTTCATATCGATACCCTACTCGACCTCACAGGACTTTGGGAAATCATCCGACATGAAGAATTTGCGGATAAAATTCCGGAACTTCCAACCACCGTTCCTCCTTTGAGTTTAAAGAACAAGGACAATGAAGACCTTTTCGAATACCTCAAACACGATGATTTATTGATTCACCATCCTTACAACAGTATGGAGCCGGTGATTGAATTGCTTGAAAAAGCGGCCGTTGACCCTAATGTACTGGCGATTAAAATCACCATTTACCGTTTGGCAAAAGCGTCCAGAATTACCACAGCACTACACAAAGCGGCAGAAAATGGAAAACACGTTTCGGTATTGTTTGAAGTAAAAGCCAGGTTTGATGAAGAAAACAATATCTTCCAGGCCGAGCGTTTACAAAAAGCAGGCTGTTATGTAATTTATGGTTTGGGAAGTATTAAAACCCATACCAAATTATGCCTTATCGTACGCAAAGAAGCTGATGAAAGCATCACCAGGTATGTGCATATTTCCAGTGGAAATTACAACGAAGTTACGTCAAAATTATATACGGACATCAGTTTATTGACCACCAATGAAACCTACGCCAATGATGTTTCAGAATTCTTCAATGTAATTACAGGACATTCACAACCTGCCAACTACGACTATTTAATTACCGCACCGAGAGACATGCGTAAACAGCTGATTCAAATGCTGCGCATTGAAGCTGAAAATGCTAAAAAGGGTTTACCTTCCGGGGTAGTAATCAAAATAAACTCTTTGCAGGACCAAGAATTTATCGATGAACTGTATGCGACTTCCGATGCAGGAGTGCCGATAAAATTAATCATCAGAGGAATTTGTTGTTTGCGTCCTCACCGAGAAAACCTGAGTGAAAATATAGAAGTAAAATCTATCGTTGGTGATCTGTTAGAACATTCCCGGATATTTTATTTCCACAACAATGGTGAACCCAAAATCTATTCAGGAAGCTCTGATGCGATGGGTAGAAGTTTTGACAGAAGGGTAGAATCATTGTTCTTAATTGCAGATAGTTTCTTGAAAAAAGAAGTAGTGAACATGCTCCTGTTCAATTTGAAAGACACCAGAAATTCTTACTGGATGCAGGAAAATGGCGATTATACCAAATACAAACTAAAAGAAGGTGAAGTAGAATTTGATTTACACAAAGCTTTCTTCAATGTCAATAAATCAGATTTGGTAGCGGAAACGTTGTTTTGAGTATTAAGTACTGGGTACAGGGTACAAAGTACAAAGTACAAAGTACAAAGTACAAAGTACAGGGTACAAGGTACAAAGTACAGGGTACAGGGTACAGGGTACAGGGTACAGGGTACAAAGTACAAAGTACAGGGTACAGGGTACAGGGTACAGGGTACAGGGTACG
>CALPQG020000269.1 GCA_943325655.2 Bifidobacterium breve
CAAAATATTATCAAATGTATAGAAAAACATTTTGATTTCATTGACGACATTACAAAAGATGATAATTATAAAAAATATAGGTTGCCTTGAAATAGTTGAGTAATTATTTAATTTATCCTTTACTTTTTTCTCCCTCCAAACCTTATGAACATCTAATTATCAAAAATAAAACTGTACTAAGAGCATATCTTAGGCCTTTGTTTCAAACGAGGATTTTAGAGAATAACGTTTGTAACGTAAATTTACAATTAAAGGCGTTATAAAAGCCACGTTCGAGAATCCTGGTTTCAAACGAGGATTTCAGAGAATAACGTTTGTAACGTAAATTTACAATCAAAGGCCTTATAAACGCCACGTTCGAGAATCCTCGTTGTAAACGAGGACTAGTTTACGCTTTTCCCCTCCCACCAAACCTACCGAACATCTTCTTTTCAAAGGCCCAGAAAAATTTAAACTGACCGAAGAGTGTACCAAAACAGATTAACAATAATTGGTATACGGGCAGTACAATCAAAATTCTTAATGGCCAATATACAAACCAGGACATGGCATCGTTGATACCGATAAATTCTAATATTGGTCTTGCTACTTTCACAGAAGTACTCCCAGTAATAGCAAATACAATAAAGATAATGGTCATTTGAAAATTACTTTCTATTCCCCATTTCACTTTTAACTTTTCCCACATTGCTTTATAATTTTGAATTGTAAATTTTGAATGAAGTAATTATATGAATAAACTCCAAACCAGATGGTTTTTTGGTAATTCGGCAGTTATATCAATGGGTTCTAATTTAATGGGATGTTCAAAAACCAACCTTCTTGCATGAAGACAAATTCCTGCGTCAGGGTTTGGCGATTTGGCACCATATTTCAAATCACCCACGATGACACAACCCATACTTGCCAGCTGAACCCTGATTTGATGCGAACGACCAGTCAACGGACGTACTTCTATTAGATGTAAATTACCAATTGATTTGACATAACTGTAAGACAATTGTGCGAACTGACTGCCAGCTACTTCTTTGGGGTAAGCTTTAACTACATTTTTTTGAGAATCTTTCAACAACCAATGTATTAAAGTTCCTTCAATATTGGAAGGTTTTTTTTCAGTGATTGCCCAATATATTTTTTGAATGTGACGCGTTTTGAACAAGGCATTCATTCGCTCCAAACCTTTGGAAGTTTTGGCCAACACTACGACTCCACTTACTGGCCTGTCTAATCGATGTACCACCCCGCAAAATATATTTCCGGGTTTGTTGTATTTTTCTTTTAAAAATTCCTTTGCAAGATAAGGCAAAGTAACATCACCAGTATTGTCTCCCTGCACCAATAAACCAGAAGGCTTGTTGACCACAAGCAAATGGTTGTCTTCATAAATTGGATCGATGGAAAACATTTGGAGTGTTTAGTGTTGAATGCTTAGTAGAATAAATTAAAGGTTGAATTTTGAGTGTTAGTTGAGTACAAATTATTACTAAAAACTCAACACTTACAACTAAAACTAATAATATTCTTCTTCGTTAGGGAAATCAAGAGATTTAACATCTTTGATATAACTTGAAACAGCTTTCTTGATGATAGCATTTAAGTCCGCATATTTCCTTAAAAAACGAGGATTAAATTCATTGTTGATTCCAAGAATATCATGAGAAACCAATACTTGTCCATCGACATAAGGGCCAGCACCAATACCAATGACAGGAATTGAAACCAGTTCAGCGACACGTTTGGCCAATTCAGCAGGAATTTTTTCCAATACCAAAGCAAAACAACCAATACTTTCAAGCAATTGTGCATCACTTACCAATTTCAGCGCTTCATCTTCTTCTTTGGCACGAACAGAATAAGTACCAAATTTATAAATGGATTGAGGAGTTAAACCCAAATGTCCCATTACCGGAACCCCAGCACTCAGAATACGAATTACAGATTCTTTGATTTCACTTCCACCTTCAAGCTTTACCGCATGGGCACCAGACTCTTTCATAATTCTTATCGCAGAACGCAATGCCTCGGCAGAATTTCCCTGGTAAGAACCAAAAGGCAAATCTACTACTACCAAAGCCCTGTCTACCCCACGAATTACGGAAGAAGCATGGTAAATCATTTGGTCTAAAGTAATCGGCAAAGTGGTTTCATGACCCGCCATCACATTGGAAGCGGAATCACCTACCAATAAAACATCAATACCAGTACTGTCAAAAATACGCGCCATAGAAAAATCGTAGGCCGTCAACATTGAAATCTTTTCTCCCCTACTTTTCATCTCACGCAATTGGTGCGTGGTCATTCTTTTGATTACAGATTGATGTACTGACATTGATTTTTGATTTTTCTGATAAAATTCAAAGGTAAGTAATTTAGCTTTCAGTTCACAGTATTCAGTTCGCAGTTTTCGAGTTGTCAGTTTTCAGTTTATCGGTTTTCAAGTTATCGGTTTTCGAGTTAACAAGTTTGTAATGCCTCATTAAATTCATTTCAAATTTACTCAATCATAATATATTAGTTAAAATTATTGAACTGATAACTGTAAACCGATAACAGTTTCAGGTTATAGGTTTAAAGTTTACAAGTTTAACTATTAAACAGTCTTAATCTTGCTGAACTATAATAAAATAGATTAATACCATAGAACTGTAAACTTGAAAACCGAGAACTTGAAAACTCTCGACCGAAAAAATTGCCTATATATACAAATTGTTTATATTTGTGAGTTGTAGAACCTAAAAAATTCCAAAAAGAAATGAGTTTTATTGAAGAAATTTATGCCCGTCAAATCTTTGATTCAAGAGGCAATCCAACCATTGAAGTTGATGTAATTACTGAAAATGGTGTTTTAGGCCGCGCTGCTGTTCCATCTGGAGCATCAACAGGAAAACATGAAGCCGTAGAATTAAGAGATGGCGACAAGAACAATTACATGGGTAAAAGTGTATTCAAAGCGATTTCAAACGTTAACGATATCATTGCTCCTGAATTAAACGGTGCTGACATTTTTGAGCAAAACTTGATTGACAAGTTAATGCTTGAACTTGATGGTACTCCCAACAAAGCGAAATTAGGTGCCAATGCAATTCTTGCAGTTTCTTTAGCAGTAGCCAGAGCAGCAGCAGAAGAAGCAGGACAATCTCTATACCGTTATATCGGTGGTGTAAATGCAAATACACTTCCAGTACCGATGATGAACATCTTGAATGGTGGTTCACACGCTGACAACTCTATTGATTTTCAAGAGTTTATGATCATGCCAGTTGGTGCTGAATCATTTACTCATGCCATGAAAATGGGATCAGAAATATTCCACACCCTTGCAAAAGTTTTAAAAGACAGTAAATATTCTACTAACGTTGGTGATGAAGGTGGATTCGCTCCAAACATTCCATCTAATGAAGAAGCAATTGAAATCGTATTGAAATCAATCGAAAAAGCTGGTTACAAACCAGGTGACGATGTGATGATTGCGATGGATGCAGCAGTTACTGAATTTTATGATGAAAAAACTGGCTTGTACCACTTCCACAAATCAAACGGAATGAAGAAAAATTCTGATGAAATGGTAGGCTACTGGGCTGAATGGGTAAACAAATATCCAATCATTTCTATTGAAGACGGTATGGCTGAAGATGACTGGGCTGGTTGGAAAAGCTTAACTGATAAAGTTGGTAAAAAAGTACAATTGGTTGGTGATGATTTGTTTGTAACTAACGTTACAAGATTACAAAGAGGAATCACTGAAGGTATTGCTAACTCTATTTTAGTTAAAGTTAACCAAATCGGAACATTAACTGAAACCATCAATGCAGTTAGTTTAGCACAAAGAAACTCCTACAAATCTATCATGTCTCACCGTTCTGGTGAAACTGAAGACAACACAATCGCTGACTTAGCGGTAGCATTAAACTGTGGTCAAATCAAAACAGGTTCATGCTCTCGTTCTGACAGAATGGCGAAATACAACCAATTGCTTCGTATTGAAGAAGAATTGGGTGATACAGCTTATTTCCCAGGAAGAAAGTTTTAATTAGTACAGGGTACAAAGTACAGGGTACAAAGTACAGGGTACAAAGTACAAAGTACAAAGTACAGGGTACAAAGTACAAAGTACAAAGTACAGGGTACAAAGTATTAGGTACAAAGTATTAGGTACAAAGTATTAGGTACAAAGTATTAGGTACAAAGTATTAGGTACAAAGTATTAGGTACAAAGTATTAGGTACAAAGTATTAGGTACAAAGTATTAGGTACAAAG